>JAHJDU010000034.1 GCA_018812385.1 Pseudomonadota bacterium | reverse complement strand
TGAATACGAAAAAATGGATAAATAAGTCGATAAATAAAAGATAGAGAGACGAATAGTAAAAGCAGGGTCTTTAGTAAAATGAATAAAACCAAACTCTTTTTGTGTTTATTATTAATTTTAATTATTCTTTCAGGCTGTTCCACCCGTCCACCCAAACATATCAACAATGCCTGCAGTATTTTTGATGAAAAATCAAATTGGTATAAAGCCTCGTATAAATCTTATAAAAAGTGGGGGGTTCCAGTGCATGTTCAGTTGGCAATAATGCATCAGGAATCACGTTTTATCAGTGATGCAAAACCTCCCAGACGAACATTATTATGGTTTATTCCCTGGACTCGCCCCAGTGATGCATTTGGTTATGCCCAGGTAAAAGACAGTACCTGGGATTGGTATAAGGATAAAACGGGCAATTGGTTTGCCGACCGTGATGATTTTAAAGATGCCGTTGATTTTATCGGGTGGTATGGAAATGTATCCTATAACATGCTGAAAATATCTAAATCAGATGCATATGGACAATATCTTGCCTATCATGAAGGGCATGGCGGATATAAACGTCGGACGTATCTAAAAAAAAAATGGCTGATGCAGGTGGCTAAAAAAGTAAAAGCAAATGCAGACCGTTATGCTCAGCAACTAAACCAATGTCGAAACTAGTATAGGAACTTGCTTTTTGTCAAACAAAACATATGCCCCAATTTCTAATTTTAGAAAAGTGATTTTTGTTTAAAATTTTTACCGAGGACCTGGTCTTTTAAATTCTCAATTATAAAATTCTTCTTTTCTTCTAGATAAATTTTTGACCAGTCTTTGCAGAATTCCTGTTGAGCTACCAAAGAATAATCAACTATTGATAAATTTTCTTCAATGGTTTTAATATTTAGCGGTTCATTAATCAGGAGTTCTTTTTCCTGGGCAGTCATTATTGGAAATCCATAATGAACATTATCATATTTCAATTTGCCCTTAGATTTTATTCTCTGGAAAACAAAAGCTAAATGATTGACAAGTCTTTGACTGATAATCTGCCGGGAGATTTCTATAATAGCATTTTTTGAACGGCTGTTTGCATCTTGAAGTGTATTTTCGATTTCATAACCGACACTATTTCTTCCAGATGCTATAGCTGCTGATATTGTCGTCCCCATTCCCAAATAAGGGTCCAGAACTAAATCCCCTTTTACGGAATACATATTTATTAACCGGTAAGCCAGTTCAAAGGGATAAGCAGCACTTCTTTTACGGGTGTCTTTGTCATTAAGAGCTTGCTGGGTTCCTTTTATATCAAACCATATATCTGAAAACCAGAGGTTCCGCTCTTCCCAGAAAAGCGCACTTGCCCGTCTGTGTTTTTTGTCTGTTTCATTTTTAAATTCCCTTTTGGATCCCTTTCTTAAGATCAGGATATATTCATGCTCCAAAGTAACATATGCCCCGGCCGGCAGCATCCCGGAACCCATAAATTTATTGGGGGCATTGGTTTGTTTTCTCCATAAAATGCAGGGAAGAGAGGAAAATCCTAATTCCTGTGTAAATTTAAGAATTCTTGCATGATTTGTGTATAGAGCAAAATTACCATTAATGGTTCTGGTTGCATCACCAATATTTATACAGGCAAAGCCCCCTGGTTTTAAAACCCTATAAGCTTCCTTCCAGGTGGCATCAAGTATTTTATGCATGGATTCATAAGCACCAGACCCATCTCCTTTTTTCAATTGTTTTTTAACTAAAGAACTTTGCTCTGAAAAAAGATCATCCCACATCTCAATCATGGGGTATGGAGGTGAAGTGACCATTAAATCAACGCTTTCATCAGAAAGACCCTGCATCCGTCTTGAATCCGCAAATATTGTTTTGTGTTCTGTTTTCATATGAATCCCTTATTTTTTTTCAGGTCTTTAGCATTTTTAGGGATTTAAGTAAATTAAAGCTAACAAAAAATCCCCAACAGACAGCCCATGATCTATGACTTCTATTTATAACCCTATACAGGTATTCAAATTTATATGGGAAAGCAAGAAATATTAAAAATCAGACTTTTTTCCTGATTGCTTTTATTAAAATCCCTTTATATAACACAAAAGACTATATTTATCTCTGCACTGCTTCAACTTGCGGGGATGTAAGAAAAGGTGCGGAGCTCTTTCGCGGTGCCCAGCGCTGTGGAAGTTGTAAAGAACCAGTCGAGATAGATTAACAAAATTGCAAAAATCAGGTAAGGAGTAAAATGCGAATAGGATATTATCAATACTGCCCTGAATTTGGTGCTCCTGCACAAAATCTGGAAAAGGTGCAAGACACACTTGCAGGGATTAAAGCAGACATGATTGTACTGCCTGAACTGGCATTTACAGGATATTTTTTCGAGGACAGAAAAGAGCTTAAAGGTCTGGCAGAAGACGTATCTGACTCTCAAACGGTAATCAGTTTGTCAAAATTTTGTCAAGACAATGGTTTCCATCTGGTGGTGGGATTTGCCGAACGACACAAAGATAATCTTTATAATAGTGCGCTTGTGATTGGGCCATCAGGACTTATTCATACCTACCGAAAACTTCATCTTTTCAATACTGAAAAAGAGTACTTTGATCCCGGGAACACTCCCCTTGGAATCGTTAAAATTCAGGGAGCTAAAATAGGGGTAATGATATGTTTTGACTGGGCATTTCCCGAGGCGGCTCGAGTACTTGCACTGCAAGGGGCAGACTTGATTTGTCACCCTTCCAACTTAGTGCTTACTCATTGCCAGAAAGCCATGCTTACCCGCTCTCTTGAAAACTCGGTTTATTCTATAACGGCAAACAGAACTGGGAAAGAGATTCGCCCCCGGGGAGAACTCTCATTCACAGGCAATAGTCAGATTGTCGGGCCAAAGGGAAATATTATGGCACAATCAAATTCCCAGGAAGATAAAGTTGTTGTGCAGGAAATCGACCTGGCAATTGCCAGAAACAAATCCATCACTGAAAATAATGATTTGTTCGGCGACAGAAGGCCTGAGTTTTATAATTCCCTTGTTTAATAACTATGCAAAGAGATTTAAAAAAGGAATAGTCAATGCAAAAAATCCAAAAAGTAGCAATCATTGGAGCCGGAGCAATGGGTTCTTATTTTGCAGGCAGATTTTTCGATACAGATGGTTTTTCAACTGTATTGATTGCTAAAGGTCAACGCTTGGACAAGCTCAAAACCAGGGGTTTAGTTATCAATGGAAAATCCTATGCAATCCCGGCCATCCACCCTGATGCGGCTGATTCGCCCGTTGATCTCATTATCGTGGCTCTGAAACATCATCATCTTGAGGAAGCAGTTCAAGGGTTGGAAAAACTTGTAAGTGATTCAACCACCATTATCTCTGTCATGAATGGTCTTGAGAGTGAAGAATATATTGGTTCCATCTATGGCATGGACAAAGTGCTATATACCATTTCAGTAGCAATAGATGCTGTACGTCATGGCAACCAGACAAATTATACCAAGCCTGGTAAACACTATTTTGGTGAAGCTGACAATACCCATTTAAGCCAGAGAGTTCTTTGGGTTCAAGAAGCCTTTGACAGGGCAAAAATTGTTTATGAAACACCAAAAGATATGATCCGGATGTTGTGGTGGAAATTCATGATCAATGTTGGGATGAACCAGGCATCCGCTGTGATGCGAGCGCCCTATGGCGTTTTCCAGACATCTCCAGATGCCCAGGATTTAATGGAAGCCTTGATGAAAGAAGTTATTGCATTGACAGATGTTATGGGTGTTAATCTGAATAACCAGGACATAGAAGAATGGTATCAATTTTTAAATGTTTTATCGCCCCAGGGAAAAACGTCAATGCTGCAGGATATTGAGGCGGGACGTAAAACCGAAGTTGAGATTTTTGGAGGAAAAGTAGTTGAATTGGGCATTACCCATGGTGTGGAAACACGGACGAATCAAACCGTGCTTCAAATTATCAGGGTATTAGAGCAGCATTGTGAAAATGGAGTTGTGCTATGAAATTAGATGCCAGACTTGTTGGGACGCGACTTTTGAACTATCAGACAAAGATCAACTGGCGGGAAACCACAAATTTTGCAGCAGCTATAGAGGACAATAACCCGAAATATTTTGATGATAGAAAAGAGCAGGGTATTGTATCCCATCCCATGTTTGCAGTATCCGTTACCTGGCCTGTTTTGAGCCGGTTGGAAACTTTCATCGACTCCAAAGATTTTCCAAAAGATGTTTTAATGACCCAGGTACACTATACGGAGCACCTGATTTTACACCGCCTGATCCGACCCGGAGATGAAATATCATTAATAGGAACATTAAAAGCCATTTTACCCCATCGTGCAGGGACCCATGCCATTATCCGTCTTGATGCTGAGGACCAGTTTGGAAAACCTGTATTCACGGAATATATTGGCGCCATGCTGCGGGGGGTGGACTGTGGAAAGGGAGATACGGCTGGTGAAATCCCTTTAATTCCGGAAAATGATAACGCGGCAGAAGTTTTATGGGCATCAGACATTCATATTGATCCGCTACGGCCCTATATTTATGATGGATGCAGCAATATTGAATTTCCCATTCACACCTCACCGAATTTTGCCGGGATGGTGGGTCTGCCCGGAATTATTCTGCAGGGAACGGCAACCCTGGCATATGCGATTCGAGAATTGGTTAACAATGAGGCTCGCAAAGACCCTGGAAGGATTTTGGAGATTGCATGCAGGTTTACGGGAATGGTCCTGCCTGGAACGGATATTAAGGTATTGTGTACAGGGAAAAAAACTTATAAAGATTATACAGATATCTTTTTTGAAGTCCAGAATAGTGAACAGAAAAAAGCAATTCGGTCTGGATATATAAAAATTATGAAAAGGGGGTAAAATGAACACAAACCAAAGATTACCGCTTGTAAATTCCTATATTGATAAATGGGCAAAAGAGCAGCCAGATTCCGTGGCCATGGTTCAACATGAAGATGGCAGGCAAGTTACCTATAAGAAGTTTAGTTCATTAATTGATTTTTTTGCACTCAAATTACTTGATATGGGAATCCAAAAAGGAGACCGGGTGGCAACCCAGCTGGTATTGCTCCCGGAGCATATGGCACTGATGTATGCCTGTTTTAAAATCGGGGCTATTATTGCGCCTTTGGATCTTCGCTTAAGTGAAAATGAGGTTGTCCGGGACATCAACAAGATTGAGGCCAAAGCCTTTTTCTTTTTAGGCAAAACCCCTGTCCGGGATTTCAGACTGGTTGGAAACGCTGTTAAAAAGGGATGCCTGTCTGTAAAACACCTGGTGCAGTTCACACCAGATCCCAAACCCGGAGATATTATAGAAGGTGGTGTCAGTATTTCAGATCTCATGAATAAGGTGCGCCTTGTGTGGTTGAAGCTGACAGATATTTTCACAGGACAGCTTAAAAAAATATATCAGCAGATGGATAAAAGAACCCCTGCCTTGATTATTTACACAACGGGAACCACAGGAGAACCAAAGCCTGCTGTATTATGCCATGAAAATATAATTGTTCAGAACCAGATATTGGAAAGGGGCATTGATTATAAAGGGGATAAAAAAGATTTTTCAATTCTTGTGAATCTTCCCCCAAGCCATGTCGGGTGTGTCACGGAAACATTTATGACCACCATGTTTATCGGGGGTAAAGCCGTTCTTTTAAGAATATTTGACACCAAGACCACATTGGAAGCCATTGAACGCCATAAAATCAAGGTGATCGGGCAGATCCCAACCATGTTCAGAATGCTCTGGAATTTTCCAGGATATGAAACATATGATCTTTCAAGCCTTGAGTTTGTTGCCTATGCCGGTTCAGCCGTTGATACAACTTTTCTTAAAAAACTATCAACCATGGCGCCAAAATTCGGGACAGGTATTGGAATGACTGAAAATGCCGGTTTTGCGACCTTTACACCTGCTGATATCTCCCATGAGGAGATGGCAGGTCAGGTGGGACAGGCCTTTTCTGATCTGGCCCGGGTAAGTATTCGTAATCCCATGAAAGAGAATGGATCAGCAGGAGAAGAATTGGCTGATGAAGAGATAGGAGAAATTTGTTATCATCCTCCCATTGTGTTCTTAGGATATTATAATCAGCCTGAAGAAACAAAAAAAGCTGTCTCAAAAGAAGGAATACTTTATACGGGGGATATAGGGTATTTTAAACAGATGGACGGTTACAAAGCCTTGTATCTTTCCGGGAGAAAGAAATTTGTTATCAAACAAAAAGGCTACAATGTCTTTCCAGGAGAGGTTGAAGAGCATATTGCCCAATTGGAAGGGGTGGATGTGGTGGAAGTAATCGGGTTGAAACACACGCTTTTTGACGAAGGCATTTTTGCTTTTGTCCGTCCTGGCGCTAATATCACTCTGAGCAGCCAGGATGTGATGGAACACTGCAAGTCCATAGCCTCTTATAAAAGACCCCAGCATGTTGAAATATGGCCCCAGGACAAAGAACTGCCGTTGACCCGGAGCACAAAAGTGGACAAACTTAAATTAATAGAACTTGCTGAAACCATTGTAAAAGACTTAAGAAATAAGGGAGCGTGGGATGCTGTACCATGACAGATCAAATTGCGGCCGGCTGGTATCGGCCGATATCGGTAAAACCGTTCGCCTTGCAGGCTGGGTTGATGCGCTTCGGGACCACGGGGAAATCCTTTTTATCCATCTTCGGGATCGGAGCGGGATTGTTCAACTGGTTTTCAGCTCTGAATTTGCCCCTGAAGAGGTTTGCCAGCAATCAACATCCCTTCGAAGCGAATACTGCATCACAGCTTTTGGCAGTATAGTAAAACGGGCTCGGGGAACGGAAAATCCAAATATCGAGACTGGAGACATCGAAATTATAGTCACGGATATGACAATCCTGAGCCGGTCCGATACCCTTCCTTTTTCCATCACTGAAAAAGCCATGGTTGGAAGCGGAAATGAAATTGAAAGCCGTGAACCCGTGTCCGAAGATTTGAGGCTTCAATACCGCTACCTGGACTTAAGACGTCCGTGCATGCAGCAATTTCTCATTAAACGTCACAAAATCAACGCGTGCATTCGAGAATTCCTGGACCAAAAGGAGTTTATAGAGGTTGAAACACCGATTCTGACCAAGAGCACGCCGGAAGGTGCACGGGACTATCTGGTCCCAAGCAGGGTTAATCCCGGGCATTTCTATGCCCTGCCGCAATCACCCCAGCTTTTCAAACAGCTTCTCATGGTGGCAGGCTTTGAACGATACTACCAGATCACCAGGTGTTTCAGGGATGAAGACCTGAGATCCAACCGACAGCCGGAATTTACCCAGCTCGACCTTGAAGCCTCGTTCATTGATGAAGAATTTATTTTTAATCTTATTGAAGATCTTTTGTGCCGGATGTTTGAAATCGGTGGAACAAGTCTTCCAAGGCCTTTTCCCCGCATGACATGGCAGGAAGCCATGGACAAAACAGGATCAGACCGACCGGACCTGCGTTTTGAAATGCTTTTTATCGAGGCAACTGACATTTTTAAGGAGACCCGCTACAGCATCTTTAAACAGATCCTCCAGCGGGGCGGGGTGATCAAGGGAATCAATGTCAAACAGGCTTCTGACAGCCTGAGCAAAAACGTTCTCCAGAACGAATACGCAAAACAGATTGTTCCCGGTTTTGGCGCCAAGGGCATGACCTGGATGCGGGTGACAGGAGATAAGCTTGATTCCAACATCGTCCAGTTCTTCAATGACGAAGAACAACGATCCATCATTGAACTATTCAATGCATCGAACGGAGATGTGATCCTCATCATAGCCGATGCCTCCCTTGAGGTGGTTAATTCTGCTCTTGGACGTCTCCGCCTCCATGTTGCGGATCGCCTTGACATGATTCCCAAAGACAGGTTCGTTCCTGTCTGGGTCACGGATTTTCCATTGTTTGAAGCCACAGAAGATGGGGTTACATCCAGCCATCATCCTTTTACTGCCCCGGACAGAATGGATTTCGATCCCAGCGACCAGGAAGATCTTCTCTCTCTTTTGTCCCGCTCCTATGATATCGTTATCAACGGCGAGGAATTAGGCGGAGGCAGTATCCGTATCCATGATCCTTCCATCCAGCAGAAGGTGTTCACGGCCCTGGGACTCTCGCCCCAGGAGGCAGAAGAAAAATTCGGCTTTTTCCTCCAGGCTCTTAATTTTGGACCGCCGCCCCACGGCGGCCTTGCCCTTGGCATGGACCGGGTGGTTGCCATGATTCTGAAAACCCCTTCCATACGGGAGGTAACGGCCTTTCCCAAGAACAGAAGCGCATTTTGTCCCCTGACCCGGGCGCCATCACTGGTGGCCCATGAGCAGCTTTCCGAACTGGGCCTGCTGGATCTTGGCAAAACCGAGGCTTTGCCGGGTTCGGACCAGGAGCAGGAGATCATTGACTATATTTCCTGGGTTTCCAGAATCGGTTTTGAGGAAGATGAACGGCCCATAATCCAAAGCGCGCTTGAACATGCAGTGAGGATGGCAGAAGAAGTCTCTGGCAATGCCCGGGAATACGAGCCTGCTATCTCCGTGTTCAGGGGACAGAATCATTTCAGAAAGGGCATTACAGCCACAAGGTCTTCATTTGTCAAACCCTCAGACCTGTTTAAAAATGCTCCTTTTGTAAAGGGGGATTACTTCAAGGTTGCAAATATTCTTGAATAATTGGGAAACACGAAAGGATGTTTCATGAAATCTAAGATCTTTACATATATAAACGTCTCAACCCAGCCCAGGCCGGACGGCTCCATGGCCGGAACCAGTGTTATCGTTGAGTCCGGCATATCCGTTGCCAACTGGCCTGGCAATGCTCAATCTGTGGCCCTTGAAAATTATGTGGCCCTGGAAGACGCCACCCTGATCCTGCGCCTGCGCAATGCCGGAGCAAATCTCAAAGGCAGAACCTTTATGGCGGAACTTGGTCTGGGCCTTGACAGTGATACCTGTGGTGATGCCATAAACAGCGGGCTTTCTGATGTGGTGCTGAAGACAGACACCACGGGCGAGGCAAGGATGGCGGCTGCCGCCTCTGGCTGTTTCGGGTTTAAGCCGAGCTATGGCCTTATTTCCCGTTTCGGCCTGTTCAGCTTAATCCCATCCATGGAGAGCTGCGGCATCATTTCCAGATCCCTTGAAACAATCTCAAAAACTATTTACACCATGGCCGGCCTTGATGAGCGTGATCCGTCAATGGATAAATCCGGCATTGACCGGGCCATGTCCCAATTTAATCACCCGAAAGAGTTCCAGGATTGCCCTTTGACCGTGGGCCTGGTCCGGGAATTGAATTCAGCCATGGGCCAGGAAGGGAACAAAGAATTTGAACAGGCTTGCGAGAAACTTGGCAAGGCTGGTGTTCAGATTAAAGAGGTCTCCATCAAAGACTTTTCCCTTGCCAGGACCAGTCACAACGTGATCGGAACAGTTGAGGCATCTTCCAGTGCCGGCAGGTTCGACGGTGTCCGCTATGGGCACAGGACAGGGGCCTTGGTAAAGAACTGGAATGAGATGTACATTAAATCCCGAGGAGAATCCTTTGGTCCCCTGGTCAAAGCCTATCTTTTCCAGGGGGGATATTTCCAGTACAAGAATTACAACGCTTTTCTGGATGCCTGCCGCATCAGGGCCAGTTTGATTGAAACCGTTGAAAAAGCGTTTGAAACCGTGGACATGATCGTTCTGCCCGTTTCTGATAAACCTTGTGCAACGACCCAAAAGCCAGACACGGTATCTGATTTCTATGATGTGTTTTCATTGACGCTTCTTGCAAACCTCACGGGGAACCCGGCGATTTCAATCCCCGGGCCTGTCAATGATGGCAACACCAGGTCTGCCCTTCAACTTATCGGTCAAAGGTTTGATGATGCACGACTGCTTGCCCTTGCAGCCCGCATATCTGACATCTATACAGGAGAGATGCACCATGAAATATGAAGCAGTAATCGGTCTTGAAATTCATATACAGCTGAACTCAGCCACCAAGATGTTCTGCGACTGCGCCAACAACCCTGGTGATGATCCAAACACCAATATCTGTCCTGTCTGTCTCTGGATGCCCGGAGCCCTTCCGATCTTGAGCCTGGAAGTACTGGAAAAGGCAATTCTTGGCTGCCTCTCCCTTAATTGCGAGATCCAGGGCGAGAGTGCCTTTGACCAGAAGGTCTATTACTATCCTGATCTTCCAAAAGGATTCCAGCTTTCCCAGGCCCATAAGCCCCTTGCCAGGAATGGCTGGGTGGAGATTCTGGACGAACAGGGAAATGCGAAAAAACTTCGCCTCCACCATGTTCACATGGAGGAGGATGTGGCAAAGCTGGTACATGAAATTGAAGGCCGGGTTCCCATAAGCCTGGTGGATTTCAACCGTGCAGGCACACCCCTTGTCGAAGTTGTCACAGAACCCGAGCTCAAAAGCCCCCATGATGCCATGGAATTTTTAAAGGTCTTAAGAAACCAGGTTCGATACACGGGCTGTGCCGAGTGCAGTATGGAATCCGGAACCATGCGGTGCGATGCAAATATTTCCATTCGGCCTGCCGGCAGTGACCAGCTCAATACAAAGGTGGAAATCAAAAACATGAACTCCATCCACCATGTGGGTGATGCCATTGCCTATGAGATCAAACGTCAGATCGACTCTGTCAATAACAAAGAACCCATTGTGCTGCACACCCGGCTGTGGGATCCTGAAAAACATGTTACCACGGCCATGCGGGCCAAGTTCGAAGGACCCTGCATTCCCGATCCATCTGTCCCTTTGATAGTCCTGACAGACCCCTGGCTTGAAAAGATAAAATCTCTTCTTCCAGAGATGCCCAGTCAAAAGGTAAAACGATTTGTCCAGGAGTATTCATTGCTCCACGACGAAGCCGTGCTCATGAGTTCCGAACGGGGTCTTTCCGAGTTCTTTGAATCCGTTGTGACCCTTGGCGCACGGGCGCGCATGGCAGCAGGCAGGATAGCTACCCAGCTTCTTCCTGCATTAAAGGCCCATGGGCAGACCCTGGCGAACACAAAAGTCACGCCTGAAAGATTTGCAGGCCTGATCCAATTACTTGAAACGGGTGAGATCAATTCAAGCTCAGCCAAGTCTGTGCTGGAGAAACTCTTTGAAACCGACAAAACACCCGGGCAAATTGTTGAACAATTTGGTTTCAGGCAGGTCTCTGATACGGCAGAGCTTGAAAAAATCGTTGATAAGATCATTTCTGACAATGTTTCTGCCGTGACCCACTATAAAAACGGAAATGAAAAATCCATGGGATTTCTTGTGGGACAGGCCATGAAAGCCTCCAAGGGCAAGGCTAATCCCAAAGTCATCCAGGAGATTATTAAGAAGCACTTGGCGTAAAAAGAATCTAAATATTCTACAATTTGCCGTCTTGGATAACAAGCGCTCTGAATGATCTGATCAAGTAAATTAACCAATCACCTTATGCACCCAAAGGAGAACCATATTTATGAAACAGAAAGTCGATCAAAACTTTTTCGATGTAGATTTTGCACGCCAGCAATTTGCCTTTTTTAAACTGGATCAGTCAAAACAATGGGCTTTTTTTGATAATGCCGGTGGGACCTTTGCATGCAGTTCCGTGGTCGACAAATTGACATATTTTTATCAAGCCAATAAAGTTCAACCCTATGGTGATAATGAACTTGCTGCTGCTGCCGGAGAACAAATGGATGCGGGTCGTCGTGTCATTGCGGAGCTATTGGGCGTACCCAGAGAAACCCTTACCATTGGCCCATCAACCACTCAGAATTTCAATACCCTCAGCATTGCCTGTATGGGTTTTCTTAAAATGGGGGATGAGATCATTGTCTCTGAACAAGACCATGAATCAAACATTGGTGCCTGGGAAAGAGTGGCTCAGCAAACAGGGGCAACCTTGCATTTTTGGCGGGTCAATGCAAAAGATGGTGAACTTGAGCTTGCCCAATTTGAAAAACTCCTGAATAAGCGGACTAAAATTGTCTGTGTGACACATAGTTCTAATATTATTGGAACGGTGAATCCTATTCAAGAAATTACTCGTTTGGGGCATAGTTTCGGAGCAAAAGTGGTCATTGACGGTGTTTCCTATGCACCCCACTGCTGGCCTGATCTTTCATCGCTTGAGGCAGATGCCTATTGTTTCAGCACATATAAAACCTATGGAACTCATTTAGGCATAATGTATATAGCCCCGGATTTTATGGATCAGCTGGCACCGCAATGTCATTTTTTTAATGCTGAAAATCCCTGGGCCCGTTTAGATGCAGCCGGCCCTGATCACGCTTCGATTGCAGCACTTGCCGGGCTCGGTGATTTTTTTCAGACACTTTATGATCACCATTTTGGGTATTCTGATAAGCGCCTGAATCTCAAAGTATCTGAAATTTCAAACATTATGAATCAACACGAACTATCTCTGTGTAAAATATTAATCAAAGCGCTCAATCAATTGCCAGTGAGAATCATTGGAAAAGCAAGCATAAAAGGTCGTGAAGCAAATATTTCCTTGGTTTCAGCCACCCATTCATCGTCCCTGCTTGCCTCATCCCTGGCAAAAAAAGGTGTTGCTGCAAAGAATGGCCATTTTTATGCCTATAGAGTATTAAAAGCATTGGGGATAGATACCAATGATGGTGTTCTCAGACTGAGTTTTGCTCATTATAACACAAAGGACGATACCATGCGCCTCATTGATGCGCTGACTAGTATTTTGGGATAGCCTGGCAGATTTTTCATTTTTTTAGGAAGGATTAACATGGATGATATAATTCAGAAAAAAATCGACAAAGTTTTGGATCGTATACAAGATCCTCAGTCCGGCATGACAATTGCCCAATTGGGTTTAGTGGGAAAAATCAGATATGCGGAAAAGAGTCAAAAACTCATCGTGTTTTTAAATCGTCTGGGAAAAGGAAAGTCCTGTTGTGCAGCTTTGAATATGGTTGTGCTGGCTGATTTTGAAAAAGCGATTAAAGAGGGTTTAGAGGCGGAATTTCCACAATTTTCAATAGCTTTTACAGATTTTTCAAATATGCATGCCTGATCAGTTTTCATATTCAGTAGTACTGGTTCTAAGAAAGACAGCTCCCACACCCAGCAGCAGCGGAATATCATGCTTTTTTGCATAGGCCTTGTAAAATTCGGGGCCCAACGCTGATTACCAGCAGATGCTAACAGCAGACTGGAGATAAATACCTAGGAGATTGACAATGATTGATTTTTTACAGCAATTCAATCCAGTAACCCAGGCATTAATTGCTACACTCTTTACATGGGGTGTAACAGCTGCCGGAGCGTCACTCGTGTTCTTTTCAAAAACGATAAACCAAAAATTTATGGATTCAATGCTTGGTTTTGCCGCAGGTGTTATGATTGCGGCAAGTTTTTGGTCGCTTCTTTCACCAGGGATACAGATGGCCGAAGAATTGGGGCAGATTCCATGGCTAAGCGCTGCAATCGGATTTATGGGCGGTGGAATTTTCATGCGCGTCATCGATAAATTTTTACCGCATCTTCATCCCGGCTTGAGTACTGAAAAAACAGAGGGGGTTAAAACATCATGGCAGCGAAGTACGCTTCTTGTTCTTGCCATAACCCTTCACAATATCCCTGAAGGATTAGCAGTAGGAGTTGCTTTTGGAGCTGTGGGAGCAAACCTGCCTTCTGCTACCATTGGAGGCGCCATTGCACTGGCCATCGGTATTGGTATTCAGAATTTCCCGGAAGGGACTGCAGTTTCAATGCCATTGAGAAGGGAAGGGATGTCCAAGGGAAAAAGCTTTTTAATGGGGCAGGCTTCTGGTTTGGTGGAGCCTGTTGCAGGCGTTGTCGGTGCTTTATTTGTCATGAAAATGCAAAGTGTTTTACCCTATGCCTTATGTTTTGCAGCCGGAGCAATGATTTTTGTGGTTGTGGAGGAACTCATCCCGGAATCCCAAAGAAAATATGAAAATATCGACATGGTAACAATGGCAACAATGATTGGCTTTTCAGTCATGATGATTCTTGACGTAGCTTTGGGATAGGCTTATACGTCATGGCCTTTCATCATCCAAGCATACGGGCGGGCGTAGCCTTTTCTTTTTTAATAAGGTTATTT
>JAHJDU010000393.1 GCA_018812385.1 Pseudomonadota bacterium | reverse complement strand
TAGAGGGAAAGGGCAATACTTGATTTCCCCATTTCAATTCATTGGAGTTTTGAATCACATAAGCCGCTCCCAGGGCAGTAATCATGGATATCATTCGGTGTTGTT
Source organism: Pseudomonadota bacterium (assembly GCA_018812385.1). Lineage (GTDB taxonomy): Bacteria > Desulfobacterota > Desulfobacteria > Desulfobacterales > Desulfobacteraceae > Desulfobacula. Next base: position 2,686 of record JAHJDU010000393.1, on the reverse strand, counting down.
CCGCCCTCAAGCGCCTATAGGCAACAACTTCGACAACGGATGCCAGAAGCCCACCTAAAGCCGCTGCAATAATAATGGCAAGAATGGGATTCATATTATATTTTGCCAGCAGGGTGTAGCAAATAAAAGTCCCAAACATGTATACATCCCCATGGGCAAAATTCATCAATTTCAGAATGCTGTAAACCATGCTATACCCGATGGTAACTAAAGTATAGATCGCCCCGACCATGATACCGACAAACAATACGTCGAAAAACATTATCTATTCCTTTTTTTTATTTTGTTTATATCTTGTTCTGGTTGAATCCGTTAATTTGATGCTGTGCCAGGTGATATATGCGGGCACCGGCTTCATAAAAAAGCCCGCGAAGGCCCCGCATAAATACTTTTTTGGGCTTTGTTAACGGAAGTGGAATTATTGCTTTTGAGCCTTCTTTGAGGTAGTTGGCCATGAGTTTGCCGAATACGGTCCCAGGTCCGATACCACGACCATTGTAACTTGTCACTGACACGAAATCAGGACCTAAAATATGAAATCTGGGAATATGATCGTTAGTCATGGCAATACGTCCATGCCATCCGTGCTCTATGGAAATATTTTTAATTTGGGGAAATACAGTGGCAATGCTTCTTTGCGCCCATTTTTTATGAAGTGAATAAGCCATATTTTCAACCTGGCCCACACTGCCAACGATTAGCCGTCCTGCCTGGTCCAGGCGGTAGGAGGAGAGAATTAAAGCGGTATCCCAGGCCCCTTGTTTCCCTGGAAGGATTGTATTACGAACCTTTTCCGGTAAAGGCTGTGTGGCAAATTGAAAATAATTAAAGGGAATCAGATTTTTTTCCAATTCCTTAAAGGCATAATCAGCATATCCTTGAACAGCCAGGATGACAGCTTTGGCCAACACATTTCCCTTTGGCGTTTTCAGATTCCAGCAGTTGTGATCACGATTTATTGAAATTACAGGAGAGTTAACATGGATACGGGCTCCTGCATCATGAGCAGCCTTGGCAAGTCCATATGCATAAGCGAGAGGTTGAACAGTTCCGGCTCTTTTGTCCAGAAGTGCACCAAAAAAGGCCTTGCTTCCAATAAGGGGGGCTGCCTCTTCACTGTTGAGAAGGCTCACCGGTGCACCGCGGTCTTGCCATTGCGCTTCACGTTGCTTTAGTGCGTTGTATCCTCCGGGAGAATGGGCACAGTGAAGCGTTCCGTTGCGAATGGCCTCACATTGTATGGTATGTTTTTCAATGAGAGAATAAACAAGGTCAGGCGAGGCCCCCAAAATACTAATAAGTCTCTCTCCCAACTCATTCCCAAGCCGGGCAATAACATCGCTGGGCATGAGCCAAAGCCCTGCATTGACAAGACCAACATTGCGGCCAGCCCCGCCAAAACCGATCTCTTTGGCTTCTATAAGCAGGGCATCTGTCCCATCTTCTGCCAAGTGTAATGCGGCTGATAACCCGGTGTATCCGCCTCCAATGATTGCTACATCGGTTTTATATTCACCTTCAATCGAGTTAAAGGGTGGTAAAGCGGGAGCTGTTTTTGCCCACAGCCCATGACTTAGGGTTTTATCTTCCATTTATTTTCTCCTTTTCTTGCAAATCATATTGGTGTGCATTTGTGTATCATCGCCTACATAAATCCTTTGAAGGGAACTCGCACAAGTGTTGTATGCACGTAATTTATCATGGTGAAGAAATCAAAAACCGGAAGCCCAACCTCATTTTGAACAACATGGGCATAGGGTGGCAAATCGCTGCATTCCAAAAGGATAGTACCAATATCCGGATTATTTCTTACCAACTCCCTGGCCACTTCCACGATTTCATTTTGGATTTTAAGAGAATCGAGACTTCCCTTTTCCTTAAGGATAGCGTCTCTGAATTCCGGTTGATTTTCCATGCCGGCGATTACCATTGGGAGTCCGTCAGGAATACCGGTTGATGTAAAATGTTTGGGTTTTAAGCAGGATGCATCGGCTGTTATAATTCCAATTTTTTTTCCTGTTATTTGATACATAAATGGAATTTGCAGAAGACTTGAAAGGAAAACAGGAATATTGATGCTTGCAGCCACTTCTTGTTGAAATAAGGCCATAAACCCACATGCGCCGGTAATTGCACGCACACCACTGTTGTACAGTTTTAGAGCAGCATCAATAAAGGGGGAGACAAGATCAGTATCTTGTTGATTCAGCAGGCGATCAATGGAAGCTCCTTGAACTTTTTCATATCGGACAGCAAAGGGAAACGTGCTGGCATTCCCGATATTTCCAGGAATACAAGGATAAGAAGCATCCAATATTAAAATTCCAATGGACTCTCCATACCAGGCCTGCCCTGGCCTGATGACCGGATTAATCAACATTTTATCCTCCTTGGGCGATAGTAATTATCAATTCTCATGTGGTATGCCTCTAATATTCTTTTGATACTACTACTGATATTATTATTGAAATATCAGTAGTAGTATCAATGTGTCAAGAACTATTTTAAATTTTTTTTTATTCTTATCTTCAACTATTTTGGATAATTAAGAGTATCTATACTGAAAAAGCTTGAAATTATAATGGAGGTGGGTTAAATAATGAGTTCATGTGGCATATCAATGATATTTCACTAATTTTAATACTTCTATCGGGTGTTGTTAATGAAAAAAAATGTTTATCAAACC
>JAHJDU010000392.1 GCA_018812385.1 Pseudomonadota bacterium | reverse complement strand
ATTTTGGAATTAATTTGATATAATACGGCTTCACCCCATTTTATATCCTCATCTAAAAAGAAGATTGCCTGTTGAATAAGACGATGAATCCCATATCCATTTGATGTTTTCTTCAAGATGGATAAATCGGCCAAGTGGGCCAGGATTGTATATATGTCTTTTTCTGACATTTCCAAAACTTCGGCCAGCAGATCAGGTACAATGGTTTCTGGGTCAAGGTAAGCAATGGAACAAAGGACATCCCTTGTGCGTGGTTGCGTAAATCGTTGACCAGCCAGGTTAAGGGATGCCAGAACGCTTGTACATTCTTTGTTACAGGTTTCCCGCTCTTTTTGTATCAAGTTTTTTGGAAAATCTTCAACCATTTTTTTTAATGGGTATCCACGGGAAAGGCTTCCCAATATTTCCAGAGCTATAGGCAGGTATCCCACCTTTAAACAGATGGCCTTTACAAAATCCATGTTCTGTTCGTTCATTTTGGAATGATCCTGTTTTGCATAACCTAAAAAAATATCTATCGCAGTATCCGGGTTCGGCAATTCCATGTCCACCTGTTGAATGGCCATTGTCTGATTGCGTGTCGTGACAAGCTGGTGGGAGTCTTTAATACCGACAATTTCATCAGGTATTTTATCTGCTTCAAGGTTATCAAGGATGATCAGTTTAAGGTCGTCCTTTTGAAGCTGTGCTATTAAAAGGTTAACCAGAATTTGTTCATCCGCCTCTTTCCATCCGCCTTGGGTCAGGCCCTGTATGTCTGTCAGTTTAAAAAAACCAGATGCAGCACCTAAAAGTCCATTTTCCATACCCAGCCAGAACACACCGCCAGGGTAGTCGGCTGCAAATCTGTGGGCGTATTCAATGACCATAGCTGTTTTACCGATTCCGCCCTGGCCTGTGGCAGCTGCCTGGCAAACGGCTGCTGGATATCCGGTTGTAAGTTTTTCCCTTATTTTGTCTGTCCAAAGCTTCCCATTTTTAAGGAAAGGGTTTTGAGGATATGGGACAAGGAATATTGATGCATCAGGAAGGTTTGTTGCCGATGGTGAGATTGAATCTATTTTTTCATCAAAATATTCTTTTACTTTGTTCCCTAATTGTTCAATATCTTCTTTTGTTGAAGGATCAGGCTTTTGTGCATTGAAATGGGCTTTTATCAGCATGGCTATGGTATGGATAAAGCCTATTATTAAAATTGCAGAAACAATTGATGTTGTCTTACCTACCATTTCTTTCCAATAACTGAAACCAATGACAGTAAAACTCAGAATTATGCTGATAATTTCTACAATATATATTTTGAGATTCAAGCTCATTTGAACACCAATTGGTAAGCAACTTTTAGTTCTTAAAATAGTATCCAACAGTTTGATAAAATCTGATTCAATCCAAGTTCAGATTTATTAAAGGACTTTACAAATATTTGATGGACAGTCAAGTTTTATCAAAAAAAAAAGAGGGTATGCTAAAAATAACATTCCCTCTTGTTAAAATTTATTCTTCAATATTTTCCCCTACTATAGCTATATCTCTTACCACTCTGGCATGGCGTCACCAGCTTTCCATTGTTAAAATGCCAAACCAATTTGTGATTTTTCAAGATAGCAGGATTTTCTTTTTTTCCAGTAATTATTTGGAGAACTCAATGGTAACGAATTGTATTCATAGTCTAAGGTATTTTTGAATTTTTCATACCGAGCCTAATAGCCAGTAGTCTCGTCTTTGAATTCTCTCGGTTCGATCTGCCAGGTCTTCAAAAAGTTCATTAAGATTTGAACTGGTATCATTGATATTTCGAACCACATCTGGCGATTCCCATATAGGCGCACTAACCAGACAAAAGATTGATACGAGGCAGCAATTAATGTTGTAAGGTTATATTTTTACGTCAATTATTTTACTCGTATCAATGCCCAGAATGTCCACCACTTTTACCATGATTTTGTGTCTGCCTGTCTGCTTGTATTCGTGGGGGGCGGATAAAAATTCCAAAGTCAGGTTTTTCTTTGTACGGAAACTTTGCCATTCGTTTTCAAAAAGGTAGTTGCCTGTCCATTTATCCTCTGTTTCGCCTTTGTCATCTTTGATTTTGATGATTTCTTTTTTGTCTTCATAATTAAAATCTACTGCCCAATAGTCAATCCAGTCATGCCAGTTTTCGGTTAATAAAGTGCGGCTGATGATGCCGTTTTTATCTTTTTCGAGTTTGTAAATTTGCCCGTCTTCAATGACAACTTTGCTGCCTTTTCTCATGGATTGCTGAAGTCCTTCAATATCATCCTGCGTGTAATGCGTCACAAAATCTGTTAGTTCAACAGTTACTGACTTGCCTTTTGTTTTGATGTTTGCATTCAGATAGGCGACATCATAAAAGCGCACTTGTCCTTTTTCAACGGCTCGTTTGTCAAAGACTTCTTTGGGGATGTATTTCAACGTCACCGCTACGCCTTTTTCTTTGAGTTCCTGAATGAATTGCGGGGTTAAGCCCATTTCAAATTCAAAACCCAACACATCAACCTGAGTATAAAGTTTCTGCCTGCATTCTTCAAAAATATCTTGCAAACGGGTTTGGGTAACCGGCACATCCAGGGGGCCGACGTGAACAAATCTGCCTGCTTTGCTGCCGTGCAACGTGAAATGACCTTCTATGCGCTTTGCCTTGTATGCTTCTAAAATGAGATTGATATAGATTTCTTCTTTGCTTTTTCTTACGCCGTTGCTCAGATCGTCCATAAAAAACTGACGTTCGTATTTGCCCAGATTCAGAATTTCAAAGGCTCTGAAATCTTTGCCGTTTTTTTGCAGTTTTCTTTGAACGCCGATCAATCGCTTTCGGGTGGTGTGAATGGCAAAACGTCCCAAATCGCAGGTGATCCATTTTCTGCCCAGCTTTTCAGCTACGGCGGCGGTTGTGCCGCTACCGCAGAAGAAGTCGGCTATTAAATCGCCTTCATTGCT
>JAHJDU010000391.1 GCA_018812385.1 Pseudomonadota bacterium | reverse complement strand
TATTTTCATCGCATCACTGGGTGCCTGTGCAGGAATCTATGCAAAATCCTTTTGTGATGCAAGAAAACTTTCCACAGACCATATGCACCTTTTTGTTGGCGTTGTTTTCAAAAAAGGACAAAAACTCATGGAACAGATCAATATCACCCTTAATGTCGATGAGAAGTTTCCTGAAAAATATATAAAACCCATCATAAAATCCATGAACTCATGTGCGGTTAAAAATCAACTTCACCCGGATATAACCTTTAATACCTCTGTAATTTATCCGGATAAATAAAAAATAATCCAGGGCTTCAATCAAAAAGGCTGCCCGGTCTGAACCAACCGGTCGTCATATGAAAAACTGTTAGATAACCTCCATGAAAATACGAAATGCAACACTCAATGAAATTTGGATCCAAAGGTTTGATGCCCATGCCCGGGACGTATGGTTTATCTGGGGGTCCGATAATTCCGGTCTGGAAGAATTCTTCCGGCTCATATCTGGAGAGGCCGGGGAAGATGCCAGGGCAGAGCAACTTGATTTGCCGGACAATATTGGGGTTGTTTCTTTTAAAAAACAGCAGGAACTCTATGAGTCAGAACTAAAAAAAAACGATACTGATTACCTGAATAAGATTGATCCCGGCACGCAGACCATGACTTTTTTAGAGGACCTTGAAAAATATGCAGGCCTGATTGAGGCATTTGGTATGACTGCTTCCCTTGATAAAGGTTATCGCCAGCTCAGTACGGGTCAATCCAGAAAACTCATGATCCTGTCTCAAATCTCAAAAGGCGTATCCTGCCTTGTCATACAGTCCCCCTATGATGGACTTGATCCCAAAAGCTGCCAGGAGATGAATAAGGCTCTTTTTCATCTGCATCAGCAAAAAACACAGCTTATCATTTTTGTGAACAACACAGGGGATATACCTTCCTGGTGTACCCATGTCGGAGTGATGTCACATGGCCGACTGGCACATCAGGGGGGAAAGCAAGAAATAATGGGAATTCTTGAACAAAAATTACATACACAATCTCCTGATTTTCAGGCTTCGGTCCAGGATTTATATAAAAGCCGGGTAATAGACCTGAAAAAGAACTCTGAGCATAAAGATCAAACCCAATTAGTTCGACTGAATAAGGGATTTGCAGGGTATGAGGGGGCCACAATATTCAAGGATTTATCCCTTTCAATAAGCCAGGGAGATCATACCCTGGTCACAGGCCCCAACGGATGCGGAAAATCCACCCTGCTTCAGGTTATTACAGGGGATCATCCAGCCTGTTACCAAAATGATCTGAAAATATTTGGTATCCAGAGAGGAACCGGGGAATCCATATGGGCTCTAAAGCAACACATGGGTATTGTAAGCTCTGAGTTACACCGGAACTATAATGTACCGGGAACCACCTTGCACTGTATTATTTCAGGCTTGTTTGATTCCATCGGACTCTACCGCCCATATAGTAATCTTCAAGAGCAAAAGGCTATGACATGGCTTGGGCGCCTGAATATGGACAGGGAAGCCCGCACCCCTTTCAGGCTATTGGAATATGCCCAGCAGCGCTTGGCACTCATTGCCCGGGCCCTGATTAAAGTACCAAGGCTGCTCATTCTGGATGAACCCACCCAGGGTCTGGATGAATCAAACCGGAAAGCCGTTCTTAATTTTCTGGAGGATGTGGCCAAAGAAGATCTATGCACAATCCTCTATGTCAGTCACCGGGAAGATGAATACCGCAGCTTTTTCAATCAACATCTCAGGATGTGAGAATCTTGCCAGGCCTTTCCATGAAAAAATATTGGGTATAACGACATAGATCAAACTTGACATAATGTATTGCATGAGTATATACATATAGCATGGATAAGATGCACAGAGAAATGTTAAATCAATGTCTCGGTTTTGAATGGGATAAGGGGAATATTGATAAAAATTGGATGAAGCATAAAGTCAGTCCATCAGAATGCGAACAAATTTTTTTCAACCATCCCCTATTGATTCAAGATGATATATTACACTCAAAGACAGAGAAAAGATATTATGCACTTGGCAAAACAGATATGAAAAGATTTCTCTTCATTGTATTTATAATAAGAAATAATCTTATTCGTGTAATCTCTGCAAGAGACATGAGTCGTAAGGAAAGGATGGTGTATAGTAATGACTAAACAAATACCTAAATTTAAAAACGAAGATGAAGAAAGAGAATTCTGGAACACGCATGACTCAACTGAATTCATTAATTGGAATCAGGCGAAAAGGGTCACATTATCAAAACTCAAACCTTCTGTAAAAAAAATATCACTTCGTCTTCCTGAATCAATGCTGAAGAGCTTAAACTTTTAGCAAATAAAAGAGATGTTCCATATCAGTCACTTTTAAAAATTTTTCTGGCAGAACGAATCGAAAAAGAACTTAGTATACATTGAAGTTGCAAGCAGGGCCTTGAGCCCAATTTAAAACAAAAAAGGTTTCCAATAAATGCTGAAAACCCTTGATATCAGTGGTACGCCCGGCCCGATTCGAACGGGCGACCTATGGATTCGAAGAGCAAAAACTTAAAATTCAAATTTTGCTGTAATTTTAACATGTTGATTATAAACAACTTTTTAACTTAACTTTTGGTTTTGTTTGGAATCATTTGGAAATTTTTGACCTTGACGGGCACAATTTAGGCACAGTGATTTGGTTTTTTTTACCGAAAAAAACCTTGCTCAACTTATAAAATAAGGGCACACTATGGTATAAATATAATCAAAATATTCTAAAAATTTAGCCATTATGTTATTAGGAGAACGGATAAAATACCTAAAGTAGCAAAAGGGATGGTCTCAAATGCAGCTGTCAGAAAAGATTTGTATCCATCAAAAACCGATTTCAACGTCTGATATCAGACACAGGCAGACCTTAACTGAACTGGATACATAAATGGCCATTAAAAATATACTTGATCTTATAAAAAAAAGTGCAGCAAAAAGGATCTTATTTCTTCCCCATGCAGTACGACAGATGTCAAAGCCTGATCGGATGATCTCCACAAAGGATATCAGGCATGTTATTGAAAACGGTGAAGTCATAGAAGACTATCCCGAAGACATCCGCGGTCAAAGTTGCCTGATCCTTGGTATTCGAACAGACCGTCCGATACATGTTGTCTGTTCTCCCAAGGGAGAGTACCTGGCAATTATTACAGCGTATTTGCCAAGCAAGGAAGATTGGAACGACGATTTTAAAACAAGGAGGAACTCATGAAGTGTATGCACTGTCAGGGAACAATGGAAAAAAACTTTGCTCCCTTCCATGTTGACCGTAAGGGATATCATTTAACTCTGGACACCGTCCCGGCCTGGGTGTGCCGCCAATGCGGTGAACTCTATTTTGATGAGCATGAGATCGATTCTATTCAAGAAATCATTCAAACCCTGGAAGAAAGGACAGACAAACTGACTGCGGTAGCTTAGGAAACAGATCAGACGCTGTCCATCAGAAAAATGGCTCGAGTTGGATATACTGTAATTACAATCTTCTTATGCAGCTTTCCGCCACTCATATCGATGATGAAGACCGCCAACACGAGGCAAAGCAATCACCTTTCCGGTTTCAGGCTTTTCCTGGACAGGCCTTCCTAATGGTGAATCTTTATCCAGGCCAAGATGCGTGCGATCCTCATGATAATACTTGAAATATTCGGAAAGCTTACGTTTCAAATGATCTTCATTCAAAACAACCAGATGGTTAACGCAATCCTTTCTGATACTCCCGATCACTCGCTCGCAATAAGGATTCTGCCATGGACTTTGTGCTGTAATTTTTACTTCTTCTATTCCCATACCTTGAACTCGATTTTGAAAAACCTTTCCATAAATTCCGTCACGGTCTCTCAATAGATATTTCGGTGCTGAATCCCATGGACATGCTTCAATGATTTGTTGTGCGGTCCATTCCGCGGTTGGATTCGCAGTAACATTGAAATAAACGATCCTCTTTTTCGAGATTTCCAGGTCCAAAAAAGCTTGAACCCTTTGCGATGCCAACCGATTACGGTTTCAGGTTTTACAATGAGTAAGACATCTTTCCATTTTTTCCAATATCGTGATACGAGAATCCAAAATAATCGATCTCGTAAACGAATTTTGGGTCGCTTTTTGGAACGATGGTATATGGATAACTGCTGGCGCAGCGCAAGATTTTCCATAGCGATGACAGAGTGATTTTTAAAAAGCAAAACAACGATTGAAAACAACAAATTTAGCAAAATTTCTAACTTCTCCATTCAGTAATATCTTTGTTTTGATTTTCAATATGATGTATTCCTTGAAAATGAGTTTAAATATCAGAATGGAGACTTAATCTTTGATAATAAATTTGTCAATGATTACAGCTATTACCTAATTTTTCGGAATGACAGCACAATTTCGGGCACAATCACCCAATTTAAAGCAAAAAAGGTTTCCACCAAAAACTGAAAACCCTTGGTATTAGTGGTACGCCCGGCCCGATTCGAACGGGCGACCTATGGATTCGAAGTCCAGCGCTCTATCCAGCTGAGCTACGGGCGCACAGGGTCATGAAGACGATATTAGATAGCACAATGAAATATTTTCTGCAATGGTCTGTTGCATCTTTAATACCATAAACACATATTCACCATCATTAAAATCGATGGTCAGGTTGGCCCACCTTCCTATTGACATCGATCTGCTTTAAAAGTAGAACCCAAAAGTGAAATGAAGAAAAACAAAAGAAAAAAATATATATCCTGGATCTGGAAAACACTATTTGCAATTGTGTTATTTCTGTTTTGTTTTACGATTGTTCAGGTTCTGGCGCTCAAATTCATTAACCCGCCATTTACCCCTAATGTGGCATGGGAATGGGCAGAATCTATTATTAAAAAACAGCCTGAAAGGCGACCAAAGTATACCTTTAAAAAGATTGAACACATATCACCTCATCTGAGAAAGGCTGTCATTGCGGCTGAAGACCAGCGGTT
>JAHJDU010000390.1 GCA_018812385.1 Pseudomonadota bacterium | reverse complement strand
GGCCCTGGAATAGCGCATATGCCGGTCGACTTCAGCTTTTATCTGGGCAAAAAAATGGCGTGAATTATAAAGCCCTGTTAATGCATCCGTAATGGCAATTTTTTCAAGCTTTTTCAAGAGCTTGGTGCGTTCTTTTTTAAAGTCGGCTTCTTTTAACACTCTTTTAATTCGTAAATCCAGTTCTTCAAAACGAAAGGGTTTGAAAATAAAGTCGCTTGCGCCGGATTGAACTGCATTCTCATATGAATACTCGGCACTGTAACCGGTCATGACCATGACATCAATATCATAGGATTCTTTTATCCTGCGGGTGAGTTCCAGTCCGTCCATGCCCTGCATCATAATATCTGTAAGGACAACATCGGCTTTAAATGAATTGAGGATTTCCAAGGCTTCTGCTGCATTTAACGCACTTTTAACATCATAATTTATTGCTTTTAGATATTCTGTTACAGAGTCTTTAATAGCAATATCGTCATCAACAATCAGGATAGAATATGGCATGAATTTTTTCTCCAAGGTTATATTCTGTAGTACGAGCTTTTCTTGACACCTCTTAACTCAATTGATAAATATACAAAAACAAAATTTAGCTGTATAAGTATTATTTGTCAACATTTTAGTTTGGAGCAGAATTGAAGTTAAATATAAAGAATATTCGAAATTTTAGCATTATTGCCCATATCGATCATGGGAAGTCAACATTGTCTGACAGGCTGATTCAGCTTTCCGGTATTATTTCGGAAAGGGATATGAAAGATCAGATACTGGATTCCATGGATATTGAAAGAGAAAGGGGCATTACCATTAAAAGCCAGACAGTTTCTCTTCCCTATACAGCAGAGGATGGGACACAATACCTTTTAAATCTGATAGACACACCAGGCCATGTGGATTTTTCATATGAGGTATCAAGGGCTCTTGCCTCCTGCGAAGGGGCATTGATACTGGTGGATGCCAGCCAGGGGGTTGAAGCCCAGACACTGGCTAATTTATATCTTGCCATGGAGTATGAACTTGAAATCATACCCGTGATCAATAAAATAGATCTGCCGTCTGCTCAGATCGACTGGGCCAAAGATCAGATCGAAGAGGATCTGGGGCTTGATTCTGATGAGGCCTTACAGGTTTCTGCAAAGACTGGTATTGGCGTAGACAAGATATTTGAGGCCATTGTCAGAAAAATACCCCCACCTGTTTCCACGGAAGATTCTGTTTTTCAAGCCCTGATATTTGACTCCCATTATGATGCTTTCAGGGGAACTATCGTTCATTTCAGGATTTTTGAGGGCAGCATTAAAAAAGGAGACTGGATCCTTTTTATGTCCAATAATTCTCAGTATAAAGTTGAAGAGGTGGGATTGTTTCAAATAGTGAGGCAACCCCAAAAAGAACTTATTGCAGGGCAGGTGGGATATTTTATCGCGGGCATTAAAAATATCAGTGACGTGAAAATCGGGGATACTGTCACCATGCCGGATAAACGTTGTGAAAAGCGTCTGGGGGGATTTCGGGAGCCTACGCCGGTTGTTTTTTCCTCCATGTATCCTGTTGCATCGGATGATTATGAGGAACTTACCGATGCTTTGGAAAAGCTTAAGCTCAATGATGCATCTTTGATTTATGAGAAAGACAGTTCCTCAGCCCTTGGGTTTGGATACAGGTGTGGTTTTCTAGGGCTTTTACATCTTGAAGTTGTCCAGGAACGGCTTGAACGCGAATATGATGTTTCTCTGATTTTGACATCGCCTTCTGTCATGTATGAGATCACCTATACAGATGGGACTGTAAAAATTATTGATAATCCGGTCCAATATCCTGATCCGGGCGAAATATCCCGGGTCAGGGAACCGTTTATAAATGCTTCCATCATTGTGCCGGATAAATATATGGGCAATGTCATGCAGGTCTGCCATGAATTTCGAGGGGTCAGTAAAAATTACCAGTATTTAACCAGTAACCGCATGGAAATGAAGTTTGAGCTGCCGTTGGCCGAGGTGGTGTATGAATTTTATGATCGGCTTAAAAGTGTTACCCAGGGATATGGGTCATTTGATTACAAGATCGCAGGATACCAGGATACAGACCTTGTAAAACTTGATTTTCTTATTAATGGTGAACGGGTGGACGCTCTGTCCCAGCTTATTCACAGGGACAAGGCAGAAGCCAGGGCCAGAACAGCCTGTAAAAAATTAAGAGAAGAAATTCCCAGGCAGCAATTTAAAATACCCATCCAGGGTGCTATAGGAGGAAAAATTATTGCCAGAGAAACCATATCTGCATTCAGAAAAGATGTAACTGCAAAATGCTATGGTGGTGATATTTCAAGAAAACGAAAGCTTCTTGAAAAACAGAAAAGAGGCAAAAAACGAATGAAAATGGTGGGTTCTGTTGAGATCCCTCAATCTGCGTTTCTTTCTGTGCTGAAAACTGACTGAGCAACCATTATTCAAATTTGTGATTGTGTTATTTATGTGACTAATGTATTCAATAAAAAAATATTATAAAAGGGGAATCCCATGAACTATGAATGTATTATTTATGAAAAAAAGGATCAGGTTGGCCTGATCAAGTTGAACAGGCCCAAGGTACTCAATGCAATGAATCGGCAACTCTGGATTGAGATGCAGGATGCCCTTGAAAAAGTAAAACAGGACAATGATGTTAAGGCGCTGATTATTACCGGGGAAGGCAGAGCCTTTTCAACCGGGGCTGACCTGAAAGATTCAAAGGACAGAAGCATTGAAGATTACAGAGTTTATCTTGAATCCCTGCAGGAAGCATCAAGAAAGATTATCCGGTTTGAAAAACCCACCATTGCAGCCATTAATGGTTATGCTCTGGGTTCCGGGTACGAGCTTGCCCTGGCCTGTGATATCAGGATTGCAGCTAAAGAGGCCCTTATCGGTTCCCCCGAGGCAAGGGTAACCTCATCTGTCACGGGTGGTGCATTTCGTCTTGTTCAGGATCTGGTCGGCCCGGGTAAGGCAAGGGAACTTTTATTTACCGCAGAAAATATTACGGGCGAGGAAGCCTTGCGAATCGGCCTGGTCAATAAAGCTGTTCCACTTGAAGACCTTATGGATGAAGCATTCGCCATGGCTAAAAAGATTGCTGCCAACTCGTCTTTTTCCCTGAAGCTTATCAAAAAGGGTTTTCTCATGGCCCAGGGAGAAACTAGCCTTGAGGCTTTAATGGATTATGAAATTGAAGCTTGCCTGGCATGTGTTTCAACAAAGGAAAGGGGACAGTCTTTAGATACTTTTGAGCAGAGAAAAAAATAACCAAAGGAAAATATTATGTTAGATAAAGTGCTCAATGCCAAATCCGTTGCCATCATCGGGGCATCAAAAAACAAAACAAAGCGGGGATACCAGGCCATTAAAACCCTTCTGGCAGATGGTTTTGAAGGGGAAATTTATCCGGTAAATCCAAAAGAAGATATGATTTTAGGGCTTCGATGTTATAAAGACATTAGTGATATTGAAGGTACTGTAGATCTTGCCTTGATTACAACCCCGGCCAGAACAATTCCAGGCATTTTAAGAAAATGCGGTGAAAAAAAGGTTAGCGGAGCTGTTATCATTGCCGGTGGCTTCAGGGAGCTGGGTGCCAAAGGAAAGGAACTTGAGCAGCAAGTTGTCATGGCGGCAAAAGAGACAGGTGTCAGATTGATCGGGCCCAATACGTCTGGAATGATCAATATGAAAAGCAATATGAACCTTGTGGGAATTCAGAATGCCCCAAAAGGACACATAGCACTGCTCTGCCAGAGCGGAAATATGGCGCTGACACTGATTACAGAGGCCACAATCCGCAAGCACGAGGGGTTTACCTATTATGTCGGGGTGGGAAATGAATCAGACATCAAGTTTCATGAGTATCTTGAATTTTTCAGAAATGACCCTGATACAAAAGCCATCCTGATGTATGTCGAGGGGATGAGTGAGGGACGTAAGTTCCTTCAGGAAGCACATAAAACAAGTATAGAAAAGCCGATTATTCTCTTAAAGAGCGGTCGGTCAGCAACAGGGAAAAAATCAGCAGGGTCCCATACTGGATCTCTTGCAGGGATGAGTGAAGTGGCAAATCGGGCCTATGGACGTGCCGGTATCATCGTGATTGAGAATTCAGATGAGCTTTTCCCGGTGGCGGAAACGCTTTCCAGTCAACCCGTCATTAAAAATAATTCCATTGCCATCTTAGCGGATGGTGGAGGACATGCTACTATTGCTGCTGATCTCTTGAGTGACTATGGTGTTAATTTGCCGGAATTATCTGATACAACCAAGGAAAAATTAAGAAAAATTTTGCCTGAAGCAGCATCGGTTGTCAATCCGGTTGATGTGGCAGGGGGAACGGATTCTGATCCTAGTCTGTTTGCAGATTGTGCCAAAATTATTTTACAAGACCCCAGTGTTGGTGGACTTCTGGTTGTCGGCCTTTTTGGCGGATATGGCATCCGGTTTGAAGAAAGCCTTGCCATTGGAGAAGGGGCAGCAGCCCATCGATTCGGGGCAATGGTAAAAAAGAAAGACAAACCGATTTTTGTGCATTCCCTTTACAGCTCATACGACTCCCACGCCCTGGATTTGCTTCGACATTATGGTATACCGGTTCATGATTCCCTGGATATTTCATGCAAATGTGTGGCATCGCTTTGCAAATATGGCAAATTCCTGAAATCATACCATGCCAAAACCAATTTTGTTTTTGACTGGCGGGCCAAGGCAAAGAAAGAGGGGGTTCAGATCATTGAAGCTGCAAGAAAAGAAGGCCGTCATGTGCTGTTAGAGCATGAAGCAAAACAATTGATCAAGCTGCATGGCGCTCCCACCTCAGTGGGGAAGGTGGCCAGAACCGAAGATGAGGCATGGGAAATTGCACAAAAAATTATAGAAAATAGTGAAAGTCAAGTGAGCAGTGAGCGTCAAGCGAGCAGTGAGCGGAAGGCGAGCGTTGTATTAAAAATTGTTTCACCGGATATCCTGCATAAAAGCGATGCCTGCGGGGTTAAACTGAATTTGATTTCTGAAAAAGAGATTAGAGAAGGATTTCAGCAGATTATTAAAAGTGCGAATGCCTATAACCCGGAAGCTGATATCCGGGGTGTCCTTGTTGCTCCAATGGCACAAAAGGGCCTTGAAATCATCATTGGAACCAAGATAGATGAGCAGTTTGGTCCGGTAATCATGTATGGGCTGGGCGGTATCATGGTTGAAATCATGAAAGATGTGACGTTCTGGGTATTGCCCGTCAATCCGACGTCCTGTAAAAAAATGCTGGAAGATACACGCTCTTCTATCCTTTTAGACGGTGTAAGAGGGCACAAAGGATATGATAAAAAAACATTGCGAAAGCTAATATCCATGTGTTCTGAGCTGATTGAATCCTATCCTGAAATTGAAGAAATGGATCTGAATCCTGTGCTTCTCTATGAAAAAGGGCTGGATGTAGTGGATGCAAGAATAATACTCAAAAAATAAGACTTTTCTGGATTAATACTTTACAAATAGGATTGGGGATTGTAACTTTCATAAACATACATATTGATTTTAATCAAATTCCAAACAAAAGTATACAGAGAAGTAAAGAAAATAAAAAAAGGACAGATAAAAACTTACAAAGAGATAGCAGATAAATTAAATACAAGTCCAAGAGCAGTCGGTCAAGCTCTAAAACAAAATCAGAT
>JAHJDU010000389.1 GCA_018812385.1 Pseudomonadota bacterium | reverse complement strand
TTGCGTGCTCCCAGGGGAGGGACTAGGGATTCATTATCCAGGTCCGACCATGTCGGATAAGTCATCTTTTACCTCATCAATAATATCATATATCCACATAATATCTTCAATGGAAAGCCTGCCTGCCTTTGAAGGCGCCCTGTCTGATCCATCTACTTTTTTCAGAATCCTGGGGCCTAACTGGACTTTTGGTTCACCTTCTCCATATTGATGAATTGAAATAATAAGCCCTGTTTCCTCATTTTTCCACTCTTTTATTTTTTTATCCTTTTCAGGATCATATCCTGCCATAACTTTTTTCTCCTAAACTTTATAATTTTAAATCATAGAAAAATCTGCAATATTTTTAAACAATGCTGACACAGAGGATAACAAAGCAATCCTGTTCTGTCTTAATTTTATATCTTCTGCCATAACCATGACATCATCAAAAAAAGTATCCACAATTGGCCTTAAACCGGCAATATGCGAGAGTGCTGTATCATAATCTCCTTTTTTAATCAAATCATCAACTAAGAGACGAACTTCATAGACAGCATTGAACAACCCTTTTTCCGAGCGATCTTCAAAAAGACTTTCATCCACAGCCGCCCCGCCTGAATCCTTTGCTTTTTTAATAATATTTTCAACCCGCTTAAAGGTAATGGAAAGGGGTTCAAAATCCGGTTCTTTTCTTAAAGAATCCATGGCCTTAACCCTTAAAACAACATCAGGAACATTGTCAAAGGATGCCCAGAGCGCTGAATTAACAGCTTCTTTTGAAAATCCCCTGTCCGTCAGGATATTGACCATTCTGTTTTGAAGAAACTCTTTTATTTTTAACGCAATTGCCTGTCTGTTACCTTCCATGTCAATATAGGCTGCCAGCCCTTTATCAATCATGGCAGCTAAAGAGACTTCCATGTTTTCTTCCATCATAATCTGGAGAATGCCTATCCCCTGCCGGCGCAATGCATATGGATCTGCTCCGCCCGTGGGAATCAAGTCAATAGAAAAACAGCCGCAAATTGTATCCAGCTTGTCTGCGATTGCCAAAAGACAGGCCACAGGATTTTCAGGCAATTGGCCTCCGGAATAAACAGGCTTGTAGTGCTGCTCAATGGCAAGGGCTATATCCTTTTTTTCGCCGGCTTTCAGTGCATAGACCCTGCCGATAACACCCTGAAGTTTTGTAAATTCAATGACCACCTGACTGACAAGGTCAGCCTTGCAGATTTGTGCAGCCCTTGAAACATCCTTTGTCAAATTTTCTTTATCGTCATAGGATGATTCTCTGGCAAGATATTCAACAAAATCTTTGATGCGCAGGGTTTTATCGTAGACTGATCCCAGTTTCTCCTGAAAAGTTACATTTTTAAGTTTTTGGGTAAATTCATCCAGGGAAGACTTACAATCCACTTCATAGAAAAATTTTGCATCAAAAAGTCTTGCACGCAACACTTTCTCATGTCCCCTTGTCACAAGCCGCATATCTTTTGCTTTTGTGTTGTTAACGGCTATGAACAACGGCTTTAAATTATTGTTTTCATCTGTCAGTGCAAAATATTTCTGATGTTCTCTCATGGCAGTGATCAAAACCTCGTCAGGCACTTCAAGGAATTCATCATCAAAGGTGCCCACAACAGGAAATGGGGATTCCACAAGGTTTGTCACAAGATTGATCAATTCATCATCTTCAAGAATCCGGGCATCATGCTCTTTTGCACAGGCTTGTATGGCTTTTGTCAGGACATCCTTTCTTTTCTTAATATCCGGGATAACACCGGCCGTTTCAATCACCTTAATATAGGTATCTGCCGATTTAACATTATATTTGCCCGGTTGCATAAAAGGATGCCCGAAAACATAAGAAGAAGATTTAATACGGCCTACTTTAAAATCAAGCTTTTTCTCCCCAAGAAGTCCAACCAATGAAATAATGGGCCTGGCAAAACTAATGGAAAGATCTCCCCATCTCATGCTTTTGGGAAAAGGAAGGGATAAAATCTGTTTTGCAAGAATGCTTTCAAGAATGGAAACACAAGACTGACATTTTTCTCCCACAACCGCCGTCAGATAACGACCCTTTGGTGTGTCTTGAACTGTGATTTGATCAAGGGGAATACCTGCTTTATCTGCAAATTTTTCTGCGGCAATGGTTGGGTTCCCGTTTTCATCAAATCCCACCCTTTCAGGAGGGCCTGTAAGGGTGGCGGTTTTTTCATTCTGCATTTCTGCCACATCTTCCACTATCAATGCAAGACGTCGGGGCGTTCCATATGTCAGGGCACTGCCATGGTCAATTCTAAAATTGTCCAGAGCTGACAGGATGTTTTCTTTAAAGGCCTCCAGAGCAGGGATAATATAACCGGCCGGGATTTCTTCACTGCCAATTTCAATTAAAAGTGTATTCATTTTAATTTACCCCTCCCTTTTTCAATAATGGGTGCCCCATTTCTTTTCTTTGTTTGATATATGCTTTGGAAGCCGCCCTTGCAATATCCCTGATCCGTTTTATATAACCTGTTCTCTGGGTCACGCTGATGGCACCCCGGGCATCTAAAAGATTAAAGGTGTGGGAGCATTTCAAACAATATTCATAGGTGGGAATAACAAGCCCTTTTTTTATGATTCTATGGGCTTCTGTCTCATATTTTTTAAACAGGTCAAATAACATATCCACGTCGGCAATTTCAAAATTATATGTAGACTGCTCAACTTCCTGCATATAATAGACATCCCTGTAAGTCACATCATCGTTCCATTTGAGATCAAATACATTATCCACACCCTGAAGGTACATGCAGATCCGCTCCAGACCATAAGTCAGCTCAACGGGAACCGGGTTTACATCTACACTTCCAGTTACCTGAAAATAGGTAAACTGGGTGACCTCCATGCCATCCAGCCAGACTTCCCATCCAAGACC
>JAHJDU010000388.1 GCA_018812385.1 Pseudomonadota bacterium | reverse complement strand
TATAATTTTAAGGTCTTTATAATCCTGAGACGTTTTGTCTTTTTTCCGCAGCAAAAGATCACAAAACCCCAGAATAACCCCAAGGGGATTGTTGATTTCATGGGCAACTCCTGCTGCCAGTGTACCAACTGACGCAAGTTTTTCCGTGTGTATCAGGTGGCGCTCAAGTTTTTTGTTTTCAGTGATGTCCCTTGCAATACAGAGCACGGAAGTTATCTCTCCTTTTTCGCTGCGCAGGGGTACTATATTGGCATCCAGGAATATCGTAAGGCCATCAAGGTCAAATCCAGACTCTTTTCTGATACTTTTTTTGCTTTCAAAAACTATATGAATCAGTCGCTGAAATCTTTTGCTCATTTCTTCGGGGAACAGGGATGACATTGTCTTTCCCATATGATCTTCAGCCCTGCATGAAAAAAACTTTGATGTAAAGCTGTTCATGGACAAAAATCTGCCATTGGGGTCAATAGTAAAGATGAAATCTTCAGCACTTTCCACCAGGGATCGATATTTTGCCTCGGATTTTACAAGTTCTTCAGTCTGCCGGTTGACTTCATTTTCCATGTGCCTGGACCATTTTACTTCAAAAAACATGATAATTGAAGCACCTGCAATAATGGTGAATATCACGGCTATCTGCATGAAAAACTGATCCATGTATTTATCCCTTACTGCTTTCTCTATTTCCAAAACAGGGGCAACAACCGCTATGGACCAGTTCTGAACCGGGGCATTTGAAATAGTTACAGGACTGTATGCGATCAGCTTTTCCATTCTGCCTGTAAGTCCCCTGTGCCATCCTGAAATATACCGGCCTGTACCTTCAAGGCCCTTGAGCATTTCATCCCTTTGTATCTTGTTGATCTCCACAAAGGAGATGTCATGATCTTTTTCTTTTCTTACCAGAAAAGCATTCTTCCCTATAAATGAGGTGATGGGATGAAAAAGAAAATAGCCTTCATTATCGATGATCCATGCATACCCTGTCCTGCCGGACCGGATATTCTTGAGAAAGGGATCCAGAAGCCATGAAATATTGACATGACAAATGATGAACTGGTTTTGGCCAACGGGTAAGGATAATATTAAAAATATTCCAGATGGTGTGAACTGTGGCTTTGAAATGCTCAAATGATTTATTTTTTGAGCCTCTGGATCAAAGGGAAGGGGCAAGACCTCATCAAGGGTAGAATGGATAATTTCCCTGCGGCCAGGGTGACCCGAATAAAGGATTCCTGCATCCCTGTCGTGAAATTCAATTTTGCTGACACCGCATTCACCTACCCGGGCCAGGATTGATTGGATTGCCCTGACTGGATCTTCGTTCTTTTCAAGTTCAAGGGAAAGAATTTTCATCTCCCTTTTTAAAAATGAAAAGTCCCTCTCAATAAAGTTTTTTACGTTATGGGCAATCACCATCTGCTCTTCATTGAACTGCCTGCGAACGATCTTGCACATCTGTTCAATGGACCACTGGGACATAACTGCGCTTGCAGCCACAAAGATGAGGGCAGTAAGGGCCACAATGATGACTATGCTTTTTTCCGTTCCCGGTCGCTTTTGCTTAGAGGAAGGGTTAAGTTTGAAATTCTGAATTCTGCCTGGGCTTGATTTTTTCAAAACCGAACGCTTTCTGTATTTATGGAGAGCCCTGAGGCTCAATGGTTTTAGGTGCTTGCAATTTCAAATAGCTCCTTTGTAGATATTCTTCAGTTTACACTACTATCAAGTTACCAATTAATAAGCAATCATTGTCTATCAATATTTGTGCCAAGGCATTTCAACTGAGCTGAGCCAGTTTAATTCAGAATATAAATGATTGTTAAAAAACTTCAACATGTCAAACGACTTTACAAGTTGTTAAATTTGATGTCACATCCATGTGTTTTTTATTTTTTAAGTTCACCAACTTCTTTGCAAAGAATAAATGTTCCCAAAAGGTAAAACTGGCAGCCGTCTCCAATGATGGCGGAACAGATTTCATGGGTGTAGATATCTTATAAAAATAATTATTTGTTCTTATTTGTAATTGGATATTAACCTCTGGCACACAAATTGTATCAATATTATTAAAAGATTAAAGAGGATTCATTGATTTTGTGAAAGCACCCTTTTTTGAAAACGCCTTTAACTGGCGCCTCTTTTTAAAAAATCGAATGCTTTCCAAACTCTGATGAAATAGCGACAAGGATAAGTATTTTAATTTTATTATAGCAAAGGGGGCATTTTTATATGAAATTCAATAGAAGAGACTTTATTAAAATTTCCAGTGCAACTGCTGCCGGAATTGCCGTCAGTGGATTAGGGTTTGACCTGTCACCGGTTAAGGCCCATGCCAGCCTGCTGAAAACCCGGTATGCCAAGGAAAGCACGACCATCTGCTGCTATTGTGCAGTGGGATGCGGTGCCATTGTCCATACCAGCAAAAGAGGGGACGGCCGGGTGATGAACATTGAAGGTGATCCAGATCATGTCATCAACCAGGGGGCCCTATGTTCCAAAGGGTCTTCCATCAAACAGCTCGTGGAAAACGAGAACCGCCTGACCGAACCTATGTACCGTGCACCTTACTCAAACAAATGGCAGACTGTTTCCTGGGACTGGGCTCTTGAAAAAATTGCCGACAGGGTCAAAACAACCCGGGACATGACCTTTGAAAAAACCAATGCAAAAGGCCAGACCGTCAACCGGACAACCCGTATCGCCTCTGTGGGATCGGCTGCCATAGATAATGAGGAATGCTGGATCTATCAGACCTTGATGCGATCCCTGGGACTTGTCTATATCGAACATCAGGCCAGGATCTGACATAGTGCAACTGTAGCGGCTCTGGCAGAGTCGTTTGGACGCGGCGCTATGACAAACCACTGGATTGATATTAAAAACAGTGACTGTATTCTTATCATGGGCAGCAATGCTGCTGAAAACCACCCCATCTCTTTTAAATATGTGACCCAGGCCATGGAAAACGGGGCAAAACTGATCAGTGTTGACCCCAGATTCACCCGAACATCTTCCAAGGCCGACATCTACGCAGCCTTAAGATCCGGTACCGATATTGCCTTTCTGGGTGGTATGATTAAATACATTTTAGACAATAACCTTTACAATGAAGAGTATACTGCAGCCTACACCAATGCATCCTTTATTGTGGGAGATTCATATGGTTTCAAGGATGGACTTTTTTCAGGATATAAAAAAGGGGACGAGGATCCCTCACTGGGAAGTTATGACAAATCCAAATGGGCCTTTGAAATGGACGACAACGGAGTCCCCAAAATGGACAGGACCCTGGCGCACAAACAATGTGTATTCCAGCTCATGAAAACCCACTACAGCCGGTATGATCTTGATACGGTTTCCAAAGTAACCGGAACCCCGAAAGAAGATCTTTTAACGGTCTACAAAACCTATGCTGCAACAGGAAAGCGCGGAAAAGCCGGTACCATCATGTATGCCATGGGGTGGACCCAGCATACCGTAGGAACCCAGAATATTCGCACCATGGCCATGATCCAGCTTCTGCTGGGCAACATGGGTGTTGCCGGCGGTGGTGTGAATGCCTTAAGAGGGGAATCCAATGTACAGGGGTCTACGGACCAATGCCTGTTATGGCATATCTGGCCGGGCTATCTCAAAACACCCCGAGCTTCCAATGACAGCCTTGATGCCTATAACAAAAAATGGACACCCAAAAGCAATGATCCATTGTCTGCCAACTGGTGGAGCAATTATCCCAAATATTCTGTGAGCCTGCTCAAATCTTTTTTTGGAGAGGCTGGTACAAAATCCAACCAGTTTGGATACAACTGGCTGCCAAAAGTGGATGACGGAGCAGTATACTCCTGGTTTGACATCTTTGATGCCATGTACAAGGAAGAGATCAAGGGCTTTTTTGCCTGGGGTATGAATCCGGCCTGTTCAGGCTCAAACGCCTCAAAAATCAGGAAAGCCATGGAAAATCTGGACTGGATGGTCAATGTCAACATCTTTGACAATGAGACCGGTTCCTTTTGGAAAGGACCTGGTACAGATCCGTCTAAGATCAAAACCGAAGTATTTATGCTGCCTGCAGCTGTTTCCGTTGAAAAAGAAGGATCCATCACCAATTCCGGGCGCTGGATGCAATGGCGTTATCAAGGCCCCAAACCTCTGGGAGACAGCCGTCCTGACGGAGATATCATCATGGAACTGGGTCATCGCATCAAAGAAGCATACAAAACTTTAGGCGGTGTATTTAAAGACCCCATCGTTAATTTAAAATGGGATTATGACACCAATGGTGTTTATGATCCCCATAAAACCGCCAAAGAGATCAACGGATATTTTACAGAAGACGTTACTATCAAAGACAAGCAGTACAAAAAAGGCACCCTGGTACCCAGCTTTGCCTTTCTCCAGGCCGACGGATCCACCTCTTCGGGCAACTGGCTCTATTGCAACTCCTATACGGAAAAAGGAAACATGTCTGCCAGGAAAAGCAACAAGGATGCCCCCAATAATATCGGGCTTTATCCCGAATTTGCATGGTGCTGGCCGGTCAACAGGAGAATCCTCTACAACAGGGCATCGGTTGATCCCAAAGGTCGCCCCTGGGATGAGAAAAACTGGGTCATTAAATTTGCCGGCGATGAAAAAGACGGCAAATATACTTCCCAGAAGTGGATTGGTGATGTGCCTGACGGCGGATGGTATCCGCTTGAAAATCCTGATGGTTCCAGACGTAATGATGCCAAACTACCCTTTATCATGCAAAAACAAGGGTATGGGCAGATTTTTGGCCCCGGTTTAAATGACGGTCCGTTTCCGGAGCATTACGAACCCCTTGAATGCCCGGTGGAAAAGAATTATTTCAGCTCCCATAGGGTCAACCCGACGGCAGCGGTTTATAGCACAAAGGCCGATTCCCATGCCACCTGTGATCCGAGATTCCCGTTTGTGGGGACCACGTATCGAGTTTCAGAACATTGGCAGACAGGGCTCATGACCAGACCCCAGGAGTGGCTCATGGAACTGCAACCCAACATGTTTGTGGAAATGAGTGAAGAACTGGCCGAACTTAAAGGCATTAAAAACGGTGAACGGGTGAATGTCACAAGTGCCAGGGCAACCGTTGAGTGTACCGCTATGGTAACGAAACGGTTTAGACCCTTTAAAATCGGATATTCGATAGTGCACCAGGTAGGAATTCCCTGGCATTATGGCTGGCGCTGGCCTTCCACTGGAACAGAGGAGAGTGCCAACCTCCTGACGCCTCCGGCCGCAGACCCGAATACCAGAATTCCTGAAACCAAGGCCTTTATGGTCAATGTTACAAAACTTTAAAGGAGGTGATATCAACATGTCTAAATCAATTTTAATCGATACAACCATCTGTACCGGTTGTAGGGCATGCCAGGTCGCATGCAAGCAATGGCACGACCTGCCTGCGGAAAAAACCAAAAACATGGGGAGCTTTCAAAACCCCCAGGATCTCTCTTTTGAGACCTACAAACTTGTCAGGATGAATGAAGAGATAATTAATGGTCGGCTTGAATGGCTGTTTTTCCCGGATCAGTGCCGGCATTGTGTTGATGCGCCATGCCTGGAAACCGCATTTGATGAAACCGCGATCTATAGTGATCCCCAGACAGGGGCCATTTTATACACCATCCAAAGCAAAAACCTTGATGCAGATGAAATCATTGATTCTTGTCCCTATGACATTCCTAGAAAGGCAGCAGACGGAACCCTTGCCAAATGTGATCTGTGCAATGACCGGGTTCACAATGGCCTGAAACCCGCCTGCGTTACCACCTGCCCCTCAGGAGCCATGACTTTTGGGGACAGGGAAGAAATCCTGGCCTTTGCCCAGAAACGGCTTGAAAAGGTTAAACAAAAATTTCCAAAAGCTCAGCTCCTGAATCCCAACGAGGTAAATGTAATTTATCTTGTTGGATTTGATCCCAGCCTCTATGCGGAATATGCAGTCGCAAGTGTTGACAGAGGCGGTTTAAGCCGCAGTATGGCCCTTCGTAAAATGATGGGCCCCTTTGCCAGAATGATGCGGGTATAAACCCATAACCTCCTGCCCGGGGAATGGTTTTCCCCGGGCAGTTTTTCCAAGGACAAGAAAATATGATAACCATAGAACAATTGAAGCAATCTTCCGACCTGATAAAAAAAACAAGACCCGCTTACCAGCCTATCCTTGATTTTTACAGCCAGGTTTTTCTGGCCCAGGAACAAAGCAAGCAAGATATTCTTTTACCCCCCGTTGTGATTGAACCTTATCTGCTAAAAATAAAACAAAAAAATAAAATGCCTTTAATTGATCAATCCGAG
>JAHJDU010000387.1 GCA_018812385.1 Pseudomonadota bacterium | reverse complement strand
CATGGGGCCATTTCCATTTTTTCCAACTCCGTCTGCAGGTGGTCAGGCTCTTTTATAAAATAATTATAAAGACTGATGATCATTTTTTTTGCCTTTAAAAATTCATTATGAACTGCTGGTGAACGATACACCTTATCATATAGGAATTTTCTTAATATTATCATGGCATGGAAAGTATCCTGGCCCATATCAAGGATGAACTTGTCATTCTGTGGCCCGCTGTTATAAACCAATTGCTCAATCATTATGCTGGCTCTTTGGGCGTGTGTTTCCCCTAGTTTTTTAATGCAAATGTCTGGAACCTCTGTTGCTAAGATAACCTTGCCTCTCAATGCATCATCAAGGTCATGGTTTAAATAGGCGATGATATCCGCCACCCGTACGAGTCTTCCTTCGACTGTGATAGCAGTCTCACCAAGAGTTGCCGGGAAAATATTGCCAAATCCTTTGGAGTGTTTGAGAATACCATCCCTGACTTCCCGGGTCAGGTTAAGGCCCTCCCCTCTGTTCTCAAGGGAATCCACCACCCTCAAACTTTGGTCGGCGTGGGAAAAATGGGGAGAATGAACCTCGATCAAGGCAGTTTCACCGCCATGGCCAAATGGTGTGTGGCCCAGATCGTGGCCCAATGCAATGGCTTCGGCAAGATCTTCATTCAGATGCATGGCCCTGGCAATATTTCTTGAAATTTGGGCTACTTCAAGAGTATGGGTAAGCCGGGTACGATAATGGTCTCCCAAGGGGGAGAGAAAAACCTGGGTTTTGTGTTTCAATCGTCTAAAGGCATTTGAATAAACGATCCTGTCCCTGTCAAGTTGGAAAGGTGTTCTGATATTACATGTGGTTTCTTCGTTGCCCCGTCTTTTTGCAGTGGAACTTAAGGTGCCGTATGTCGAAAGAAAATTTTTTTCTCTAATCTGAAATTGTTCCCGGATACAAGGTTTTTTATCTGAACATTTTTTGTATATATATATTTTCTTTTTTGTTTCCATAAATAATTATTGAATAATTATTAAAATTTAATACACTACATTCTGTTATACAAAAAGCAGGTTGAATCTCAATGGGTTCTATTTGGTCATAGGAAACATGGTTTGTAAAGGGTTATTTCATTTGGGAGAGGTGATTTCAATTGGATTATGAATATTACATGGGCTTTGCATTGGAACAGGCCAAAAAAGCATTTGACCAAGGGGAATTTCCCGTGGGCTGTGTGATTGTGCAGGGGGAAAAAGTGATTGCAAGCGGTGCAAGGCTGGGAACAACTCAAAACAAAGCTTTTTTCAGTGAGATTGATCATGCTGAGATAAGGGCGTTAAAGCATCTTGAAAAAAGTAATATTGAGTTTTGCCCTGAAAAATCAATCCTCTTTTGTACCATGGAGCCCTGTCTGATGTGCTTTGGCGCTATTATTCTGTCCGGCATAAAAAAAATAGTATATGCCTATGAAGATCCCATGGGGGGAGGAACGAAATGTGATTTGAAAAAATTACCACACTTATATCAGCAGTGCTCAATAGAGGTTATTTCTGGGGTGTTGCGACAGAAAAGTCTTGATTTTTTTTATGATTTTTTTAATAAAGAGGATAACTTGTATTGGAAAAACAGTTATTTGGAAGAATATACCTTTGATCAGAAAAGAGAGAAGAATTCAAAATAAATAATGCTTGCATTTTTTTATGCAAGCCACTATAATCGCTGGGTTATACTTGTTCTATCAAGGATTAATATAGAATCATCTAGTTGCAGGAGGTGTAGGATATCTAAGCGGGGAAGACAGGATCAGACAAGTGTGAATAAGGGAATCAGGGCCAGCCAGGTTAGGGTTGTCGGCTCTGATGGTTCGCAGATAGGAATTATGCCCATTGAAGAGGCATTAAGAATTGCAGGGGAAGAAACGCTCGATTTGGTCGAGGTTTCACCGGATGCAGACCCACCTGTTTGCAAGATAATGGATTTTGGAAAATTTAAGTACGAGGTGACCAAAAAAAAGCAGGAGGCTAAACGTAAGCAGAAAACGACTCAGATTAAAGAAATAAAGGTCAGGCCAAAGACGGATGACCATGACCTTGCAACAAAGGTCAAGCATATTGAGAAGTTTCTCAGTAAAAATGATAAAGTTAAGGTTACGCTGTTTTTCAGAGGAAGGGAAGTTATACTCAAGGAACAGGCCAATACGATTATGCAAAAAATTGTTACCATGACTGAAACGTTTGCCCAGGTTGAGCAGCAGCCCAAATATGAGGGTCGTGTTATCACCATGCTTTTGGGGCCTAAATAATATAGTTTTATAAAATAGCAAGACTGCTTAAAAATACATAATAAATGTATGGTGGTATATTGTTTGTTTTGACTGTGTACCGCCATATTTTTTAGAAATTGCAATACAGGAGAGGATAAAATGCCTAAAATTAAAACATGCAGAGCGGCTGCCAAACGGTTTAAAAAAACAGGATCAGGGAAATATAAATTCCGCAAATCCCACGCCAGCCATATATTAACCAAGAAAAGCACTAAAAGAAAAAGATCTTTAAGGCTAGATAATATTGTGAGTCAGGATAATATGAAAGCAGTCAGGCGTATGTTACCCAACGGATAGATACATATTATTTAAAAAAATAGAGAGTTGAGGAGTTTGACAAAATGAGAGTTGTAAGAGGATTTAAAGCAAGAAGACGTAGGAATAAGGTACTGAAGCTTGCAAAAGGGTTTAGAGGCGGAAGAAGCAAATTATACCGCACGGCGGCAGACGCTGTTGATAAAGCGTTGATGTATGCATACCGGGACAGAAGGGTGCGTAAAAGAGATTTCAGAAAACTTTGGATCGTCAGAATTAATGCCGCAGCAAGGATGAATGATCTGTCATACAGTAAATTTATCAATGGTCTTAAATTGGCAGGCAGTGAATTGGATCGTAAGGTGTTGGCGGATCTGGCAATATGTGATCCGGCTGCTTTTTCTCAATTGGCATCACTTGCCAGTGCAAATGTTTAAATAGATTAAACGATTTGCGAGGGTATTTTGCAAAATAGTATTATTGATATTGAAAAACAAGCCCTTGAAAGTATAGAAAAAGCCACTGATTCAGAGCAGCTTGAGCAGTTTTCCATTAAATATCTTGGAAGAAAGGGCGAGCTCACAAAATTTTTGAGAAATATTTCTTCTCTTCCAGAGGATGAACGTCCCAGTGCTGGTAAGAATGCGAATATTCTGAAGACAAAGCTTGAAAAAGCTGTTAAGGCGGGCTTGTCAAAAATTGAGGCTTATGATGATAAGGCGTTCACGGGTATTGATGTGACCCTTCCGGGGCGATTCGTTCAAAGGGGTTCTCTTCATCCGATAACTCAGGTGGCCAAAGAGATTTCTGATATTTTTTTAAGACTTGGGTTTGACATTGCAGAAGGCCCGGAAGTTGAAACGGATTATTATAATTTTGAAGCCTTGAATATTCCTAAATATCATCCAGCAAGGGATATGCAGGACACCTTTTATGTGTCGGAAAATATTGTTTTAAGAACACATACATCTCCATCCCAGCCCCGCACTATGGAAAAAACCCAGCCGCCATTGAGAATTATTGCACCGGGAAAGGTGTTCCGGTGTGATTCAGACATCACGCATACGCCCATGTTTTATCAGATTGAAGGTCTGATGGTGGATCAAAATGTCTCTTTTGGTGATTTAAAAGGGATTCTGACAACCTTTGTCCATCAATTTTTTGACACACAAACCTCTTTAAGATTCAGGCCCAGTTTTTTCCCTTTTACCGAACCAAGTGCTGAAGTGGATATCCGTTGTGTTATGTGCAAAGGAAAAGGCTGTCGAATCTGTTCAAAAACAGGATGGCTCGAAGTATTAGGGTCGGGCATGGTTCATCCCGCAGTTTTTGAAAATGTCGGGTATGATACCCAAAAGTATACGGGGTTTGCCTTTGGCATTGGCATCGAGCGTATGGCCATGCTGAAATATGGTATTGATGATATCAGAAAATTTTATGAAAATGATTTGCGTTTTTTAGGGCAGTTTTAATATGAAAGTCAGTTTAAGCTGGTTAAAAGAGTATATCTGTGTTGACCTTGAACCTTCAGTGATCGCAGAAAAACTGACAATGGCAGGCCTTGAGGTTGATTCTGTTGAAGAAAAATATGATTACCTGGCCAATATTGTTGTCGCAAAAGTTGAAAGCGTTAAAAAACACCCGAATGCTGACAACCTGTCTGTCTGCAGTGTTGATGCGGGCGGGGACAAGCTGATTCAGATTGTCTGTGGCGCACCCAATGTACACAAAGGCATGGTTGTGCCGTGTGCGCTTCCCGGAGCAGTGCTTCCAGGAGATAAGAAAATAAAAAAAGGGACGATTCGAGGTGAAATGTCTTGCGGAATGTTGTGCAGTGCAGCGGAACTAATGCTCAATACAGATGCTTCAGGAATTATGGATCTTGAAGAAGACTTTATTGCAGGAACCCCTCTTGAAGAAGCTTTAAAAATTTCTGATAGTATATTTGAAATTGATTTGACCCCCAACAGGCCGGATTGTTTGAGCATTATCGGTGTGGCCCGTGAAATTGGGGCTTTCACAGAACCCAGGCAAAAGGTCAGGCTTCCTGATTATACTCTGCCGGAAGATAAAATAGGTAAAAAATCCATCCACGATTATGCAAAAGTTCAGATTATTGACCCGGATCTTTGCCCAAGATACTCAGCAGGTCTTTTATTTGATGTTAAAATCAAACCCTCTCCATTCTGGTTACAGGAAAGACTTGAAACCATAGGCCTGACACCCATTAATAATGTGGTTGATATTACAAATTTTGTTATGATGGAAACGGGGCAACCCCTTCATGCCTTTGATTTTGATGAGGTTGCAAAGGGTAAGATTATCGTTAGAAGAGCCGGGGATGATACTGATTTTACCACCCTTGACAGTAAAAATCATAAGCTTGAATCTGATATGCTCATGATTTGTGATGGAGAGAGACCTGTGGCGCTTGCCGGAGTAATGGGGGGCGAAAATTCTGAGATTTCAGATTCCACCACCCGGGTACTTGTGGAAAGTGCATATTTTACTCCTATCTCCATCAGAAAAACGGCAAAAAAAACCGGCATTGCCACGGACGCGTCTCACCGGTTTGAACGGGGTGTTGATCCGGATGGAACAGTCAAAGCATTAACCAGGGCAGTTTCCCTGATGGCTCAACTATGCGATGCAACCATTGCCAAAGATTATATTGATGAATATCCGAACAAATCTGTTCCCGT
The DNA here is from genome assembly GCA_018812385.1 of Pseudomonadota bacterium. Lineage (GTDB taxonomy): Bacteria > Desulfobacterota > Desulfobacteria > Desulfobacterales > Desulfobacteraceae > Desulfobacula. The sequence goes on along the minus strand of JAHJDU010000387.1, from coordinate 6,907 downwards.
TAAGATTGACTTGAATACAGATGTTTTGAATAAACGATTGGGAACTGATTTAAGTAATGAGGCAATCTGTGAGATTCTCAGGTCAGTGGAATTTGATGTTGAGAAAACAAGTGATGTCCATCTGAAAGTCGGCGTGCCATTTTTCAGAGTGGATGTTGCCAGACCTGAAGACCTTTCTGAAGAAGTGGCCAGGCTTTGGGGATATAACAATATTAAGACAAGTTATCCTTTGGTGCCGGCAATTGGCAGACCTTTGGATCAAAAGATCGTTCTCAGGGAAAACATCCGGCATATAATGACAGGGTTTTCTTTTTTTGAGATCATTAACTATAATTTTATTAATGAAAATTCATGTGACAGGTTAAACCTTTCAGATACCGATACAAGGCGGGATGTTGAAACGATTTTAAACCCGATTTCAGATCAGATGTCGGTTTTAAGGAGTTCTTTGATTCCCGGTCTTCTTGAAACAATGAAAATAAATATTTCACAGCAGGTAGATACGTTAAAGATTTTTGAAATCGGCAAGGTGTTTTTTGCCACACAAAAGGGGTCTTTGCCTGAAGAAAGGGAAATGTTTGCGGGCCTGATTACAGGCAACCGGTCTGATCAGTCCTGGTATTCAAAAAAGATCAAGAATGATTTTTTTGATTTAAAAGGTGTTATTGAAGGTTTTTTTGAAGGGTTGATGATCAAGAATTTAATTTTTGAAAAAATTGAAGATGAATCCTGCCCATATTATAAAAAAGGATATGCAGCTGTAGTTAAATCCAATGATACCCTTTTGGGTACCCTTGGAAAAATCGATGGAAAGGCTTTGAAAAATTATGGGTTAAAACAGGATGCATTTGTTTTTGATTTCAGTCTTAAGGCCATACAGGACCTGCTTCCCTGCGATATTACAGCGGAACTCTTGCCAAGATTTCCTTCCATTTCAAGGGATATTACCATTATTGTTGACAGATCCATAACAGTCGGGGCAATCTTGAAACATGTTGAACTCATTTCTAAAAAGGAATCTCTGATTGAAAAGACTTTTCTTTTTGATGCGTTTGAAGGCCTGCCACTGCCTGAAGGTAAAAAGTCTTTGTCCTTCAGGGTTGTTTATAGATCAGCAAGTAAAACCCTGAAAGAAAAAAATATTAAAAAATTGCATGTAAATATTTCACAATCCATTGTTGACCTGTTCCATGCAGACCTGCCAGACTCGCAGGAAACCAGATAGGGCAATTGTTTTTAATATCGTTGCCCATTTAAAAGTGTTATTGACAAACCCAATTGGGGTTGGTATATTATGCCGCTAATGCGGGCATAACTCAGCTGGTAGAGTGCAAGCTTCCCAAGCTTGATGTCGCGAGTTCGAGTCTCGTTGCCCGCTCCATCTTTAAAAGGAAGGATGGCAGATTTGTTCCACTGATTTTATTTGGTGAAGATTTTGTGATTGTTGCACTAGGAACGGGCATCTGCCCGTTTTTGTATTTGAGGACGTATAAAAAAGTGGGTATTAAGAAGATATATGGGTGTCAAGCCGAAGAAAGATAACAGCAGGTTAGTTGAAAAAATCAAAGAAGTGGCGCAGCCACTGTGCCAGGCTGAGAATTTTGAGCTGGTTCATTTGGAATATGCCCATAGTGATCGGGAAAATATTGTCCGTCTCTTTCTGGATAAACCAGGGGGCATTACACTAGACGATTGTAGTTATGTCAGCCGTCAGCTTGGAGACTTAATAGATGTTCATATAGAGGATATTGGCAGTTACAGGTTAGAAGTTTCTTCTCCCGGGCCAAACCGTCCTTTGAATAAAAAAGAAGATTTTCATCGTTTCAAGGGTGAGAGAGTAAAAATTGAGACTAATGAGTTGATTGAGAATAAAAAAAAGTTTACCGGAATTCTTGAGATAATTAATGATGATTCTGTTGTAATTGCTGTTGATGAGAAAAGAGTTGAGATATCAGATCATGCGATCAGCAAAGCAATACTTGCAGGTCAATAATATGGAGAACGCTTAGTAATGTTTATCACAGATATTAAAAGGGTTATTGACCAGGTAAGCCGAGAAAAAGGTATTGAACCGGAAGTTCTTATTAACACCTTGAAAGAAGCCATTATTTCAGCGGCCAGAAAGAGCATCGGGCCAAGGGCTGATATTGAAGTCCACTATGATAGTAAGACAGGGGATGTTGAGGTCTTCCATTTTAAAGAGGTGGTAGAAGAAGTTGAATATTCTGACAGTGAACTGACCCTTGAAGACGGATATGAATATGACCCTGAATGTGAGATTGGTGACAGCCTGGGTATCCGGATTGACACAGAAGAATTTGGTCGAATTGCCGCTCAGTCTGCTAAACAGGTCATCATTCAGAAAATGCGGGAAGCGGAAAGAAATGCCGTCTATGAAAATTTTATCCAGAAAAAAGGTAAAATTATTAATGGTATTGTTCAACGCTTCGACAGGGGCAGTATTGTCGTCAACCTGGGACAGGCAGAGGCGGTTTTAAGGCCTAGGGATCAGATGCCAAGAGAAAATTACAAACGCGGCGACAGGATCAGAGCTTATGTATTAGATGTCCTGGAGGAATCAAAGGGCGCCCAGATTCTTTTATCCAGAACACATCCTGAATTCTTAGTTGAATTGTTTAAAACAGAGGTTCCGGAAGTTGCAGAAGGAATTGTAACCCTGCGTGCGGCTGCAAGAGTACCAGGGTTAAGGGCTAAGGTTGCCGTGTCTTCCATGGATTCAGATGTCGATCCGGTTGGTGCCTGTGTAGGTATGAAGGGGAACAGGGTTCAGAATATTGTTCAGGAACTTCGCGGTGAAAAAATTGATATTGTTCAATGGAGCCCGGATATAGCAAGATTTGTTTGTAACGCTTTGTCTCCGGCGCAGATTGCCCGGGTGATTATTGATGAAGATAATCGATCCATGGAAGTCATTGTGAACGATGAATACCTTTCCATTGCCATCGGCAAGGGTGGTCAAAATGTTTCTCTTGCCTGTGAAATAACAGGTTGGCATCTGGAAGTGACCAGTGAAGAGGAATACAGCCGGGAATTAAAACAAGGATATGACAGTCTGATGAAATTGACTGGGGTGGGACTGTCCATGGCAGAAATTCTTTTTAAAAGCGGATATGCTTCTGTCCTGGATATATCTGAAGCAGACATTGAAGATATTATTTCAATCACTGAATTAGATGAAACTCAAGCTAAAGAAATGATTGAAGAAGCAAAAGTCATTCTGGAAAAAGAATTACAAGAAAAAGAGCAGGAAAAAGAGCAGGAAAAAGAGCAGGCTCAGGCCCAGGAACAGGATCAGGATAAAGAGCCGAAAGATGATCAAGATATTCAAGAAGGTGAAGACGATTAACGGTTAGGTCATATAGACAAAAGACAGCAGACGAAAAAAGAATATAAAAAGAGACTTACTTGGGGGCAATAAATGGTGAAGATCAGAGTATATGAATTGGCTAAAGATCTGAACATGTCGAACAGAGCGCTTCTTAATTAACTGAAAGAGTTAAAGATTGAAGTTAAAAGCCATATGAGTTCTCTGGAAGACTATGATGTTAGCGCAATCAAAAGAAGCCTTTTTGGAAAAGCGAAAAGGAAAAAGGATGTTAAGGTAAAACCATCCGTCATCCGCAGGCGCAGACCGGATTCTGAAGAGATTGTTGCACTGGAAATTAAGGAAGAAACCATAACATCGACGGAAGAAAAAACAAAACAGACTATTGCCCTTAAAAACAAAGCGCCTGTTGCCCAGGAAGAAATACAAGAAGTGCCATCAGATATTGAGCAAGGGGTTATTAAAGAAGAACCCAAAGACCAGGATATTGAAAAGGTTGAAAAGGTCCCTGGGAAAATAGAACCAGCTCCCAAAAAAAGTAAATTAAAAGCTAAAAAGGGTAAGCCTGCCAAAATTATTAAACCCGTGGAAAGTGATAAACCCAAAATAATTGAGACTGAAAAGACAAAAGTCGATCTTAAAGCTGATGAGACTGCAATTCCTCCTGTAAAGAAAGAAGACCTTAAACCTGAAGAATTGATTAAGGAAAAAGAAGAAAAACATATTATTGCCCAGGAAATTGAGCCGCTTGTTGCCGAGGATATAGAGAAAAAAAAGAAAAAGAAAAAGAAAAAATCCACTCCTGCAAAAATTGTTAAAATTGCAGATCCTTTAGTGCTTGAAAATTTAAGAAAATCCACGCCAGGCGAAGATAATAAATGGGGTGGGGTGAAAAAAGACAGCAACAAGGAGATTGCAAATAAAAAACCCTTTCAAAAGAAAGCCCCCGCACCCTCACAACCTCCTGCTACTCCTGGAAAGGATGTGCTGGTAGAGGTTGATATTCCCATGCCAGGTGAAATTGATACGCTGAAAAAGAAAAAAGAAAAAAGAAAAGTCGTGTTTGGTGATGACAAGCCTGCTGCCGGGAAAAGAAAACAGCGTATGAAAAAATCTGTGATTGAAGGGGATGCCCTCTATGCCATCCCCCGCGGTAGAAAAAAACGAGGCAAAAAGGATACAAGAGGGAAAAAGGGAAATAAGACCCAGATTACCACACCAAAAGCAATTAAAAGACGTATTAAGATTGATGATGCAATTGAACTTGCCGAACTTGCAAAGCGAATGGGTATCAAAGCAAATGAGATGATTGCTAAATTGATGACCTTAGGTGTTATGGCAACGGTGAATCAGACCATTGATTTTGATACGGCAGTGCTGGTTGCGACAGAATTCGAATTTGAGGTGGAAAAAGCATCTTTTGAGGAAGAGACCCTTCTCCATATTGAAATTGGGGATGATGATGAAGATAAAATGACTGGAAGAGCACCGGTTGTAACTATCATGGGGCATGTAGACCATGGAAAAACCTCACTTTTAGACGTCATCAGAAAATCTAAAATCGCCAGTGGTGAAGCCGGCGGCATTACTCAGCATATTGGTGCCTATAATGTTAAAACACCCAATGGCGGACGTATCACATTCCTTGATACACCTGGGCATGCTGCCTTTACTGCTATGCGATCCAGGGGTGCCAAGGTTACAGATATTGTTGTCCTTGTTGTTGCTGCCGATGACGGGGTGATGCCCCATACCATAGAAGCAATCAACCACTCAAAAGCAGCAGGTGTACCCGTTGTGGTTGCTGTAAATAAAATGGATAAACCCGGTGCTAATCCTGACAAAATCATGAGAGAGCTGTCAGAGCTTGATCTGCTTGCAGAAGACTGGGGCGGGAAGGTCATATTTGTGAAAGTATCTGCAAAGACAGGAGAAGGCATTGATGATCTTCTTGAAATGATTCTGTTGCAGTCTGAAGTTCTGGAACTCAAGGCGAATTCAGAAAGAAAAGCCACAGGTTATGTGGTAGAATCAAGGTTAGACGTCGGGCGAGGTGCAGTTGCAACAGTACTTGTAAAACAGGGAACCTTGAGAGATGGTGATCCAATTGTGTGTGGACACTATTCAGGTCGACTCAGGGCAATGATTGATGATTCCGGGGTCAGAATTGATAGCGCAGGCCCGAGTACTCCTGTTGAAATTGTTGGCCTGAACGGTGTGCCAGATGCCGGGGATGAGTTTATAGCTGTTGCCTCGGATAAGGATGCGAAACAGATAGCAGGCCACAGGATGCAGAAACAAAGGGCAAAAGAGTTGGCCAAGAAGAGCCGGGCAAATCTTGAAAAAATGTTTGAAAATCTTGGTTCTGCTGAAGTCAAGGAACTCAGGCTTATTGTTAAAGCAGATGTTCAGGGCTCCATTGAAGCCTTGAATGATTCATTAAAAGATCTGGCCAAGGAAGAAGTGGAGGTTAAAATTGTTCATTCCGGCGTTGGCACTATTAATGACTCAGATGTAGCTCTTGCAGCAGTGTCTGATTCCATTATTATCGGGTTTAATGTCCGACCGACAACCCAGATTCGAAAGTTTGCCAAGGATGAAAATGTGGATATGCGGTTTTATGATATTATTTATAATGTTATCAATGATATTAAGGCTGCACTGGATGGTATGATGCCGTCCACATTCCATGAAATTATCATTGGACGTGCAGATGTTCGAGATACGTTTGTAGTGCCTAAGATGGGAACCATTGCAGGGTGCCATGTTGCAGAAGGCAAAGTTATTCGAGGCAAGAAAGTAAGACTCTTAAGAGATGGCGTTATCAAGTGTGATACAGAATTGTCATCACTCAGGCGGTTTAAAGATGATGCCAAAGAGGTGGAACAGGGATTTGAGTGCGGCATTGGTCTTAAAAAATACAATGATATCAAGGTGGGCGATACTATTGAGTGTTATGAAGTTGAAGAAAGAAAGTACAAAGGCTGATTAATTAAACATGAAACCCTATACAAGAGCCGACAGAATCAGTGGCAGGATTCAATATGCCATTACTGAACTTTTAAGTAAAAAAATGCAGGACCCGAGAATTGAGATGGCCACTGTGAGCGGTGTGAAAATGACGTCTGATCTTCGGATTGCCAATGTGTATATTGCTGTTTTTGGAGATAAAAAACGAATTTCAGATACCATGGATGGATTTAAGAATTCCAAGGGATTTATCAAGAAAAGCATTGCTCCGGCATTGGGATTGAAATTCATGCCGGAATTAAAATTTTTCCATGATGATTCCTTTGACAAGGCTGCTAAAATGGATGAACTTATTAAATCAGCTTCAACGGGAATATCAGACGAATAACTACCTTAAAAAAAATTAAATGAAAAATGGTATTATAGCGATTAATAAGCCTTGCAGCATCTCTTCAGCCCGTGTGGTGGCTCGTGTAAAAAAGGCTTTGGGGGCGAAAAAAGTTGGGCATACCGGCACCCTGGACCCTTTTGCCACAGGATTGCTGCTTTGTGCAATTAACCAGGGAACCCGGATATCTGGATTTTTTCTTG
>JAHJDU010000386.1 GCA_018812385.1 Pseudomonadota bacterium | reverse complement strand
GAGTTTTCCAGAGGTTGCCTCCGTGGGGCTGACCGAAGAGGAGGCAGAAAATCAGGATCTGGACGTCACCGTTGGAGAATTCCCTTATGCCATCAATGGATTGGCCATGGCGGTCAATGAAATGAAAGGTTCAGTTAAGGTGGTGTTTGATGAGCGTTACGGAAAGATTCTCGGTGTTCATATTGTGGGGCCAAACGCCAATGAATTGATCGGAGAGGCCGTGGTTGCCATGCAGTTTGAGTATACCGTCGCGGAACTGGCAGCCGGTATCCGGGTACACCCGACATTTTCAGAAAATGTGGTGGATGCTGCCAGGGATGCCCTGGGGTGGGCCCTGTATTTACCGAAACGGTAGCGACGCTTGTTGCGTATGGAAAAAATGAAGGCAGAAAAATCATTAGAGGTTCAGGACTGGGGATGTATAGAGTATGGTGCTGCCTATGACCGGCAAAAGCAATTCGTTGAAGAGCGCCTGACCCCAAAAAGCACTGATCGGCTGATTTTAGTGGAACACCCGCCCGTGGTAACCATTGGCCGCAGCGGTGATTCCGGTGACCTTTGTATTTCAAAAGCTTTATTACGCAATCTGGGCATGGCTTTGTTTGAAAGTGACCGGGGCGGCAAGGCCACTTTTCATGGCCCGGGCCAAATGGTCGCATACCCCATAATCAAGCTTTGTGACCTGGATCTTCACTGGTATGTTCAAACCTTGTTAACGTCAGTGGCCGATGTCTTGTTAGAATACGGCCTTAAACCCGTGTTCAAGGAAGGCCAACCCGGCATCTGGGTAGCTGGAAAAAAGATTGCCAGTATTGGAATTGCAGTTAAAGAAAGGATCACCTCCCATGGGGTGGCTTTGAATGTTAAAAATGATTTAACTGCATTTCAATGGATCATCCCCTGTGGCCACCCGGGCGAAGTCATGACTTCCATGGAAAAAGAACTGGGGTATCCAGTGGACCTGAAAGCTGTTAAAGATAGTTTTGTTCTGAATTTTCGTAAGCGGTTTGGTTATAATATCCATCCAATATCATCTCATCCAGATTGGTTGCGACTGCCCATCCACCATTCCCGAAAAGGTGGAGAAATTGAGACCCTTCTGAGCGATTTGCACTTGGGAACAGTCTGTCAGAGCACCTGTTGTCCTAACCTTTTTGAATGTTTCAACCGGGGTACGGCCACATTTATGATTTTGGGCGAAAACTGCACCCGCAGTTGCAGATTCTGTGCCATCTCTAAAGGTCGACCAGAGCCGTTAGACATAGGGGAACCCGGTCGGGTTGCCGAGGCTGTCAAACAAATGGGACTTTCTTATGTCGTTATTACTTCAGTGACCCGGGATGATTTGCCGGACGGGGGCGCAGTTCAGTTTGTCCGAACCCTGGCCGAGATCCGCAATGTTGCGCCGAAAACCAGGATCGAAATTCTTGTTCCTGATTTTAAGGGGTCAACGACTGCCTTGGCGCAGGTTTGCGCAAGCCGGCCGGATATGTTTAACCACAATATTGAAACGGTTCCCAGATTGTATCCGTCTGTGCGGCCCCAGGCACTGTTTCAGCGATCCCTGGATGTGCTGTCTTTTGCTGCAGATCAGGGCCTTTCAGTAAAATCCGGTTTAATGCTTGGGCTGGGTGAACGTCATGATGAAGTTGCAGCAACCCTTGCAGAAATTAAAAAAACCGGGTGTGATTGTTTGACACTGGGCCAATATCTGGCGCCTTCCAAAGATCACGTTCCAGTGGAACGTTATGTCCCGCCGTCTGAATTTGACCAATGGGCATCCACGGCCAGGGCCTTGGGATTTAGGGAAGTAGCTGCCGGACCCTTGGTGCGAAGTTCATATCGGGCAGATGAATTTTATCAATACGCCAAGGCTGAAGATTGTGCTGGCGTAGTGCAGGAATCGCTAAATCCACTGGGGATAGATATTTAATGTTAGAAGCTGTTAGAGGAATAAAGACCATCGCCTTGAGCATTCTTCTTTTATTTGCATTTACCGTGGATGGCCATGCCTCATCCCAATGCACGGAATGTCATGAAGAAATGGCGGCGGATCATGCCGCATCCGTCCACAGGGAGATTCAGTGCCTGGAATGTCATGCCCGGGCGGCTGAGGAAGATCATGAACAACTTGTCTTTGCCCAGGTTGACTGCCGTCAATGCCATGGCCCCCATGATGAAAAGGTATCCCATGATGCCCACAGCCGGGTTGCCTGCAATGCCTGTCATATAAAAGGGGGCATTCCAACGATAGATCCTGAATCAAAAAGAATCATTTTCGGCGGTATGTTCCGGCCCGGCATGGCATTGCCGCCCCACCAGGCAATACAAGCCAAAACGAACGAACAATGCGGGAACTGCCATTTTCAGGGGAATGCACTGGGTGCATCATCCATGGTGCTGCCCCCTAAAAGTATATTGTGCATGCCCTGTCATGTGGCGACTTTTTCGGTGAGCGACAAAACAACTCTTGTCTCCTTGTTTATATTTTTAGCAGGCATGGTGGGCCTCTCTATGGTCTGGTTTTCGGGATCAATCAGTAGGGGTGCCCACGGGTCCGGCAAAAAAACCGAGATTAAGACCCGATTCAAACCCGATGCCCTTTTTTTCGAAAAGTTCTTCCGACTGCTGAAAATGATTTTCATAGAGGTAATTTTACTGAAACGATTTTTCCAGCAGTCAAAGGCCCGCTGGATCATCCACTCCCTGATATTTTTCCCGTTTCTTTTCCGGTTCGCTTTTGGCCTGACAGCACTTTTGTTTTCAATATTTTTACCGGATGGGTCCGTAACCATTGCCATGCTGGATAAGAACCATGCCATACGCGCCTTGTTCTTTGATGTGACCGGTCTGATGATTCTTGCAGGTTCGGTGGCCGCCATTATCTGCAAAGGGAAAGATTCGAGCGGAACGATCGCTTCGCTGCCCGAACCGGGGCGGGGTATGCCGGCAATGATAGGTCTGATAGTTCTGGCAGGATTTATCCTGGAGGGGCTGCGTATTGCCATGACCGGATGGCCCGACGGGACAGGATGGGCGTTTTTGGGCTATGGTATCAGTCTGCTGTTTAAAGGCATGACCGGGTTGACAGATATTTATGGCTATGGTTGGTATGCCCATGCAATCCTGACAGGCGTTTTTATAGCCCTGATTCCCTTTACGCGTATGTCTCATATTATCACAGCCCCCATCATCCTGATCATTAATGCCCGATCCCAGGAAAAGGGATGTTGTCGGAAATAATATTTAAAACGCTTGTTGTTAAGAAAGGAGACGGATATGGAAATTCATGGCTATCAAATGCCTGAAGATTTACACTACGAGAAAAATCACTATTGGGTTCGTATAGAGGAAGACTTGCTGGTTATGGGTATGGATGATTTTGCTCAAAAGATGGCCGGTGATATTGTCTTCGTAAAAATTCCCTTTGTGGGGAAAAAATTACAAGTCGGTAAAAAGTTTGCCCAGGTGGAATCCGGCAAATGGCTGGGTAAGGTTTACGCTCCGGTCAACGGAGAGCTGGTAGAAGGCAATGAAGCGCTTGAGGCTGATCCTGCACTTATTAACCAGGATTGCTATGGGGCGGGTTGGATGTATAAGATCAAACCCGTCGACATGGGTGAGGTGGAGAATTTGATCCATGGCACTAAAGCAATTGAGAAATGGCTTTTGGCCGATATTGAAAAATACAAAGAACACTAAAAATGGCCCAGACAGATTACACTATCTTTGAAATTTTGCAGATGGATGCCTGCACTGGCTGCAGCCTGTGCGCCGATGTTTGTCCGGCGGTTTCGGCTACAGAGGATGGAAAGCTGTCGGGCGTGTATCGGATCAATGAACTGCGCAGGATCATGCGTTCTCGTACAGGGCTTTTGCAAAAGTTTTTCGGTAAACAAGCACTGAGCCAGGAGCTATTAAAACCATTTAGTGATACGGTATTTCGCTGCACCCTTTGCGGCAGGTGTCAGCAGATATGCCCGTCTGGTATCCGGCTGAAAGATCTGTGGCTGTCTCTTCGCCAGGATCTGGTTCACTGCGAGGCTTATCCTCAGAAAGTGGACATGATCGGTGAAAATCTGGCTGAAAGTCACAACGTTTTTGATGAAGATAACGAGGCGCGTGCCGAATGGGTTGAGGATATGCCTGATGCCCCGGATCATGGTTATATCAAAGATCAGGCAGATGTGGTCTACTTTACAGGTTGTGTTTCAGCCTATTTTCCCATGGCCCAAACCATACCCATGGCGCTGGTTGAGATTCTTGATGCGGCCCGGGTGGACTTCACCCTGCTGGGAGAAGATGAGTGGTGCTGCGGGTTTCCCATGTTAGGTGCCGGTCTCAGGGATCAGGTCAAGGACCTTATTGACCATAATCTTGAGGCTGTACGGGCAAAAGGAGCTAAAAAAGTGGTCTTTTCCTGCCCCTCTTGTTATCAGATGTGGCGCGAGCATTATCCCAAAGAATTTGAAATTTACCATGTTACTCAGTTTTTAAACGAATTGATCACCTCAGGGCAACTTGCGCTCAATGAACTTTCCTTGACAGTGACGTATCATGACCCCTGTGATCTGGGCCGCGGGAGTGGAGAGTATGAAGCCCCGCGACAGATCATCCGCTCTATCCCGGGTGTTGAGCTTGTGGAGATGGTCCATAACAGTGAGAACTGTCTATGCTGCGGTGGTGGCGGCAACCTGGAGATGATCGACGCGGGACTCTCTTCGGATATTGCAAAGGCCAAAATTGGCGAGGTTCTGCAAACCGGAGCGCAGACTGTTGTTACGGCCTGCCAGCAATGTGTGCGCACCATGACCACTTATGCCAGAAGAAATAAGGCTGCCATTGAAGTTATGGATATTACCCAATTGGTGCAAAAGGCGCTTGCTGGTAAAGATCGCCCGGGTATCGGATAAGTAGATCTTGAATTTGAAATGCCTCAAATTGCTTTTAAAGGGAAATAAAAATGAAATTGTACAATCTTGGTAAAGTGCCCTGGCAAGAATCCCAGTTGATTTACCACGCTTTGGCCCTATGCGGTGAGGAAGCCCTTTGTCTGTTAGCACCTGCCAGTCCTTATGTCTGTATTGGGTTTCACCAGGATGTGACCCAGGAGGTTGACCTTGCGTATTGCCGGCAGAACCATATTCCGGTATTTCGGCGTGAGGTGGGGGGAGGAGCCGTTTTCCTTGACGGCAAACAGTTATTTTTTCAACTGATTCTCCATCGGAATTCTCCTCATGCACCAAAGCGAATTGATGCTTTTTACCGTAAATTTTTACAGCCCATTATAAACGTTCATCACCAGATCGGAGTACCAGCTAACTTCAAGCCAGTCAATGACCTAATGGTCGGGCAGCGCAAAATTTCAGGAACCGGTGTCGGCGAGATAGGGGACAGCATTGTCTTTGTTGGGAATCTGATCCTGGATTTTGATTATGAAACTATGTCCAGAGTTTTGAAAATTCCAGATGAAAAATTTCGTGATAAAGTTAAAAAAACTATAGAAGAAAATCTGAGCACCATCGGCAGGGAATTGGGGCAAGAGAGCCTGAACCAATGGGATGAAAAAACGCTGAATGATCTGATGAGCAAAGAATTTGAAAAAATTCTGGGCTCGTTTACGACCGGCCGGATGGATGCTGTGCTTATCGATAAGATTCAAGAATTGAAAACAACTATGCTTGATGACAGATGGATTTACCTTAAAAGCAGACAGCTGACCGGTCGTGTTGTGAAGGTGCGCGCAGGTCTTGAAATAGTGCAGCGTATGCACAAAGCTGCCGGGGGCTTGATCAAAACGAATTTTGAAATCAGGGAAGGTAAATTGGCCAATATAAATATTACTGGCGATTTTTTTTGTTTTCCGCATACCCTTGTCCAGAATATGGAAAAACATCTTGAAGGAGCTGCATTGGGAGATATCCGGGAAATCCTTATGGCAGTTTATGATGACCCAATGAATCAAATTCCTGGTGTTACAATAGAAGACTGGATGATGACTATTAAAAAATGATATTAAATTATTATGGTGTTCAGATCCCCTATTCTATTGATTGCAGTGATCATTTTTGTAGTCTTTCTTATCATCATCCTGCTGTTAGGGAAAGTAAGTTTACTATTACGCAAAAAATTGCTTGACGCAATACTTATTTTACAGCATATTTGTATGCCGGTTCTGATTTCTTATCCGAATCAGTATAAACGGCGATATAATGTCAAGCGGCTGAATGTTTAAAATAGTTTTAACAATGGGGTATTAATGCTTTGCTGGGAAAAACCATGATCGAAAAACAAATTGCCGATAAAATCAAACTCATCAGAAAAAGCAAGGGAATGACCCTGGCACAGCTTGGTGATGTGACCAATCTTTCAAAGGGACTGCTTTCCCGTGTTGAAAACAACCTGGTTTCACCGCCTAT
>JAHJDU010000385.1 GCA_018812385.1 Pseudomonadota bacterium | reverse complement strand
TTGGCGATTATACTCGCCTTCATTATGTCATTGCGAGGGCGCCAGCCCGAAGCAATCTAAACAGATTGCGCAGCCTGTTCCGAGCCCGTCTTATAGAGATTGCTTCGCCCCGACGATACGTCGGGGCTCGCAATGACGGGCGAGGAATCCCTTCGCCCTCCTCGCAATGACGATGAAATTCAATTACCTGAATCAAGCATCTTCTTTAATTCGGTTAATTCCCCTTCCTTTACTTTAAGCCGCTGAATAGATTCTTTTGGCAGGACAACACCCAGGGAGTTCCCGATTTTTCTGACTTTAAGTTCTATCATTTTCCACCTCCTTGTTATAACCATTGTAATAACATTAAAAAAAAATACAACTTATTTTTTAATCATATCCAATAACCCATCTTTTCTTTTTCTTGCAACATCTCCAGAAGATATGGTAATTTCACCATTTTTTGTTTGGAGCATTAAAATGGTTCATCTGACAAACATATCAAAACAGCACGGATCACAGATTCTTTTTAAAAAAGCGAGCCTGCAGATTTTGACCGGCGCACGGATCGGACTTGTGGGCGCCAACGGCACGGGCAAATCCACCTTCCTAATCCTGGACGAACCCACCAACCACCTGGATATCCAGTCCAGGGAGATCCTGCTTGCGGCCCTGAAAAAGTTCACCGGCACCCTTGTCCTGGTCAGCCATGACCGGCATTTTCTCCGCTGCCTTGTGAACCGGGTTTTCGAGATCGACCAGGGAAAAATGACCCCCTATGAAGGAGACTACGAGTACTACCTTTCAAAAACAGGACGGGATCACCGGGCGATATAGGTTGAAATAAATGAGATGACCTGCCCTGAATAGGGATTATTGAAACTTTCCAATTCCTTTTAAACGGCAAATTCGATGGTATTATAATTGTTCAAATCAATTTCTTTTCGTGCTTTCCAGAGATCGTAATTATCCTGCATAAGTAACCAGCTTTCCGGCGATCTGCCTAACACCACGGAGAGCTTTAAGGCCATTGCCGGTGAAACATCGGTTTTTTCATTAATCAATCGGCTTATTAATCCGGCATGATCACCTTTAAGTGGATGCAATCTCCACCCCGGGATATCCATATCTTCAATAGACATAGCTGTGTGTAAGGCTTGTAAGCGTTCTTCTATCCTTGTGGCATGTTTGGGGTTTATACCTGCTGTACTTCCGGTCGTAAAAAAAACTTTTAATCCCTTATGCTTAAAGCTTTGATCATGGGGTCATTGTAAAATTATATTTACTGTTGTGCAACAGTAGGTTTATTCTTTATCATCAACAAATTTTGGAAATCTTTTTGCTAAAAGTAGTTTTGCGAGACTCGATATCCACCGGACAATGTCATCCACCAAAACAGGCGGCTTGGGGTCATAATACAGATAACATTCATGAGTATTGGAGTTTCATTCAGGGATTTTTGCAAATCGTTATACCCACTGATCTTAAGGATACTGTTTGAATGGTTGAATATTTGAAAAGTTATAAATAGTTGCAAGTTAGTCTTGAGTTTTCGGCTTGCAAAAAAATGAAAATGCCTGTCAAATGTATCTCCAATTAAGAACATTCTATCAGGTTCTGTCTGAATCAATTATATTTTTACCAAAGTAGAATTTTTAAATGACTTTACAGGACTCAGCGATGTTGATATGGATTTTTAGATCATACTTAATAATTTTAGGTTGGGCATCATTCAAGAATACATGATATCCAGGTCAACACATTTACTGATTAGGCAACAGAATAAATATGGTACAGCTCAAATATTATGGAGATGACAGGGATTATTTTAAGTATGATCTGATTACATTCGTCCTTAAAAATGGCAATTTCAAGCAGTATGGCTTTGTTCCCATGCTAACCGAGCACCGATATAATAATGAGGGGAATATTTTACCAAGCCCAAGCAACTGCAAATCAAAGGAATTATTAAACTTTATTGCAACACACTCAAAACCAAATTTAAACAACTGGGAAGTATGGTTAAAGCAATTTATCGCCAAATACGCAAGTATCCAGCCAATAAATACTGATTATTTTAACCACGGTAATCGATGTAAGTACTGGGAAAAATACAAAAACATTTACAGCGAAGATAACTCGCTCATCTTCTTCGACCCAGACACCGGAATTCAAGCTGGTAGAGCAACAAGAATAAAGCCGGGAGACAGAGTAAAATACA
>JAHJDU010000384.1 GCA_018812385.1 Pseudomonadota bacterium | reverse complement strand
TTATCCAAACCCTTAAAAGGAAGGCTTATCCACATGTCTGATACAAAAACGGATCAACTCTACTTTTTTGCAATAGCAAGTCCGTGCTTTTTAAATTTTCTGACCACAGATGGTTGACTGATCCCCCTATTGATATAATATCAATAGATACAGCAATGCTGACAGGGCCCTTAAGAACCTTATTGATCTCAATGACCTGACCTAAGAAGTACCTTCCCGGAAAGAGTTCCGGTATGCGTATTCCTTTCGATAGTTAGTTGACCATTGACAAAAACATAGTTGATACCATCGGGGTATAAATCCGGTTTTTGCAAAGTTGTTCTATCGGTTATTGTGTCCGGATCGAATATGACCAAATCAGCTGCTAATCCACTTTTTATAACTCCGCGGTCAACAAGACCCAATCGAGCGGCAGAAGCTGCAGTGACTTTATGGATGGCCTCTTCCAATGTCAAAAATTGACGTTCACGTACGTGATGTCGCAATAGGTATGAGATCCAAGAGTAAGCATGATGATAATTTCTTTTTGATAACGGTCCGTAAGGTGCTAGTGTTCGCCCATCACAGCACACGGAAGCCAGTCGATGTTTCAATACCATATCTCGATCTTCTGGTTTATAGATTTCCCCCTCCCACATAAGGTCGAAAAACCCGATTCCTTCGTCAAGGAGAAGGTCAAAAAGAACATCATAGGGATCCTTATTTTGCTCTTGAGCAATTTCTTCAAAAGTTTTTCCTACCAAATGAGAATTCTTTGACGATACTGCCAAGCGGACATTGCCCCACATATTTAGTTTTATGATGCGCCATATCGGATATTCATAGGCTTTCATTTTTTGACGACATTCCGGATCAGCCAAACGACGGAGAGTTTCTTGCGGACCTCCTTCAAATGCCCACGGGGGTAAGGATGCCAGTGGTGTTGTTTGACCCCCAAGGTAGGCACCAACATCAAAAGCGATATCCAATCCCAAACGGCGAGCATCTTCGATGGCTTCCAGCACTTTAGGCATGATACCTTCCGGTGCTCCTATTTTAGCTACATTGTGCGAGATTTGAACGGAGGCACCGGTACGCTGTCCAATTTCAATGGCTTCATTGACCGCTTCCAAATATTTCAAGTCACGATTGCGGATATGCGTTGCATACAGTCCGCCATATTCAGCGACTGGTTTGACCAAGTCAATTAGTTCTCGTGTATCAGCGGCGCTTCCGGTAGGATACTCAAGACCTGTAGAAAAACCCACTGCGCCTTCAACCATGGCTTGACTGATTAACGAAACCATTTCCGTGATTTCCTGTGGGTTGGCCGGTTCCATACTATAACCTTTTACGGCCGCTCTGATGGTATTGTGCCCGACCAGCGGAACAACATTGACAGCGATTCCGGGATCCTCATATACAGCTTTGAGCTGAGTTAAAGTAGACCACCGGACATCATAATCCGGCAGAAATGACGTGAAATGATTTTTAACCCGATCATGATTTTTAGAATTTACCGGAAAAATGCTGTCACCGCAATTACCGATACATTCGGTCGTCACACCTTGATGAACTGAACTCTCGGCCAAACGGTTGATGAGAAGCGTCGCATCGGAATGGCCGTGAATCTCAATAAAACCTGGGCACAATACCAATCCTTCCGCATCAATTACACGGCGTGCCTTCTTGTGCTGCAGATTGCCTATGACTGCTATTTTGTCTCCTTCAATGGCCAGATCACCCTTAAACCAAGGAGCCATAGTACCATCTACAATTCGTGCATTTTGGATAAGTGTATCAAACATTTACCTTTCCTTTTTTCAATATGTTGTTGGTGAGTTCCAGTTGTTTTGTCCTATTTTGTCCAGTTTTAAAGAAAATCTCGATATTTTTAAAACGATCGAAAAATACTAATTATTTGTATGCTCCACCCTGGGCTGGACATAATGACAGTGAACAAACCGATTGGGTACTATCTCTTTTGTTTCCGGCTCTTGAATACGACAGAGGTCTGTGGATTGAGGACAGCGAGGATGAAATCGGCAGCCGCTAGGAATGTCAGAAGGATGCGGTATTTCACCGGCTAACACTGTTTTTTTCTTCCCGGCATTCTCCAGTGTCGGAACAACTTTGATCAATGCCTGGCTGTAAGGGTGAAACGGTTGATCTAATACGGATAATGCCGGTCCTATTTCAAGAATTTTTCCCAAGTACATTATGGCGATCCGATCTGCAATGTAACGGGTTAGGGCCAAATCATGCGTTACCATCAAATAGGTCAGGCTACGTTTTTTTCTTAAATTAGCTAGCAGATTCAGTATTTCCACTTTCAACGACGCATCAAGCATTGAAACCGGTTCATCTGCAATAATCAAAACCGGTTCAAGGACCAGAGTCCCAGCGATTAGAACCCTTTGCCTCTGCCCACCGGACAATTCATGTGGAAACCTTTTTTCAAAGTCTTCCGGTGGAGTTAATCCAACGTCCCTTAAGGCTTGAAATACAATTTCATGCCGATCATGTACAGAGAGATTTTTTCTGTGAATTGACAGTGGTTCCGAAACGATTTTGAAAATTGTTTCCCGCGGATTCATGGCATCAAAAGGATCCTGAAAAATCATCTGTACCTTGGTGCGCAAATCAATGCGCCCGGCCCGATTCTCTGCAACTATATTTCGATCTTCAAAGCAAATTTCTCCTCGAACCTCACGCATCAGCGCCATGAATGCTCTTGCAACCGTTGTTTTTCCAGATCCACTTTCCCCGACAATAGCCAGGGTCTCCCCCTCAAAAAGGTCGAATGACAAGCCGTCAACGGCTTTGATAAATTTTTTGGAGCGATTCCGTCGAAAAAGGGCAAATCCTTGGCGAGCTGCAAACCACACATTCAAATCAGAAACATGAAAAAGAGATTTCTTCATAAAGCCGTCCTATATAAACAATTGATCAATTTTAAAACATGCCGCACCATGACCTGTTGCTATTTCAACATATGGGGGGACTTGAAAGGAGCAACCCTCATCCCCGTAGGGGCATCGAGGCAAAAAGGAACATCCTGCGGTTATTTCTTGCAAGCGTGGCGGCGCGCCTGGAATTGATACGAGTTGGGCTGTGCCTTCCTTCATGCTCGGCAATGCCTTTAGCAACATTTGAACATAAGGGTGGGCCGGCTTTAAAAAAACATCGTTTACCGGTCCTGATTCCACAATCCGACCGGCATACATCATCGCCACCCGGTCGCAAACATCAGCGATCAAAGATAGATCATGATTGATAAAAATCATTGAAAGATTGAATTTTTTGTTGAGATCCTTCATCAAATTCATTATTTGGGCTTGAATCATAACATCAAGTGCAGTGGTGCATTCGTCGGCAATAATAAGAGATGGATTTAAACAGATGGCCATGGCGATCATCACTCACTGGCGCATACCTCCTGAAAATTCGTGGGGATAGTCTCTTGCACGCCCCGGTTGGATTCCAATCAGTGTAAATAGTTCCTCGACCCGTTCCCAAGCAAGTTTATTCTCCATCCCTTCACGAACGGTGAGCACTTCAACGATTTGCTGCCCCACCTTTTTAACCGGGTTCAATGAATTCAGGCTGGCTTGAAAAATCATTGCTATCTCTTTCCACCATAATTCACGGAGTTCCGTTTGATTTAGCGACAAAAGATCTCGCCCCTGAAACCATACTGTTCCCTCTCGAATCCTTGCATTGTCCTGCAACATTCTCATTATGGCCATGGCAGCCGTTGATTTTCCACACCCTGATTCTCCTGCCAATCCGAACGTTTCGCCTTTTTTCAGATCAAATGAAATTTGATGAACAGCAGTATAGTAGTTTTTGCCTAGTTGAAACTCGACACTTAAATCTTTTACGCGAAAATAGGAATCATGTCTCATTGTCTTCGCCTTAACCTCGGATTAAGCACTTCGTCAAAAGCATAACCGCACATAGTAAACGATAACACTGCCAGAATAATCATAACTCCGGGCGGGATCAAATACCAGTACGCTTCAAATGTCATGGCAAGGCTAACAAAGGCATAATGCAAAATCATTCCCCAGCTTATGTGAGTCGGATCTCCCAGCCCTAAAAAACTGACAGTAGACTCCAGATAAATGGACGTGGCTACCACTAAAACTGTGTTTGCAAATACCAAGGGCATGACATTTGGAAGAATATGCCGTTTCACAATATGAAAATGACTGGCTCCGAGCGAACGGGCTCTATCTACAAATTGTCGTTTTTTAAGACCCATGGTCTGGATGCGAATAATGCGAGCCGTACCCGCCCAGATTAGAACACCTATAACCAGAATTGTGTTGAAAAGGCTTGGGCCCAAAACTGCCACAGTTATTAAAACAAGTGGAAGCCTGGGAATGACAATAAACAAATCCGTTATGCGCATCAATACATCATCCGCCCATCCTCCAAAATACCCGGAAACTAATCCCACTAGTGTACCAATAAAAATGGAAATTAAGGCGCAGGAAAATCCAATCAATAGAGAAATCCGGGCACCATAGAGATTAAGTGAAAACAAATCCCGTCCAATTTCATCTGTTCCAAGCCAATGTCTGGCATCCGGGCCTTGCATTATTTCTCCTAAATCAGTCAAATCATATGGATCATACGGTGCCAGAAAGGGTGCAAACACGGCTATGCCGATTAATGCCAGAAGCATTACCATTCCGAGCATTCCCATTTTATTAATTTGCTTTATAGTTGAGAAAACACTTTCTATCATCATTGAATACCCTTTACAATTCAAGCCGTGGATCAATTTGTTTATATAGCAAATCAGCCATCAGGTTTGCTATTAAGGCGCAGACGGATATAACCAGGAATGCCCCTTGCAAAACCGGGTAATCCCTACGAAGCAGAGCATCAAAGACCAGACGTCCCACCCCCGGCCATGTGAATACAGTTTCCGTCTGGATGGCACCACCGATGAGAAGACCAAGATTCATGGCGGCCAGCGTCATAACGGGTAAAGCTGCATTTGGCAAGGCATGAGAAAACAATTGCCGGGTCTTTGAAAACCCTTTGGCCTTTGCAACAAGCATGTAGTCTTCCGTCAGTACATCAATTAAAGAGTTGCGCATTACAATAGCGTACTGTCCCAGCATTACCAGACTCAAGGTTATCATGGGCATTGCCATATGCCTTCCAATATCCATGGTCTTGGCCCACCAGGAATCAAAGCTGGCTCCAGCCGTCTCCATACCTGCAAGAGGCAACAGATCCCCCGCAAATAGCATAAAAAGCAACCCGAGCCAAAACACGGGGGTTGCCCACAGCAATTGTGATAGAGACAGACAAATAAAGTCCGCCGTCCTTCCGCTTTTTAGAGCTGCAATAATTCCTAAACTGCAACCCATTAAAATTGATAAAATTGTAGCAGGAAGCAGAAGTATGACAGTATTGACCAAGCGCTCGGCCAGTATCCCTGAAACTGGGGTATTGTAAACAAAACTGGTGCCCAACTCTCCTTTAGCGACATTGGCTAAATATAGACCGTATTGCTGTAGCAAAGAACCGTCGAGACCATACTGGACTTTTAATTTATCTAAGGTTTCAATTGGGACCCGGGGGTCGGAAAATAGTAAACGGACGGGATCACCGGGAAGCATGCGAAACAAAAAAAAATTCAATGTCAATATCAGCCAGAGTGTAATCAATGAATATCCAATTCGTTTTACAAAATAGTTTTTGCTTTTCATTGATATGGATGCCGCCCTTTTTGAATCATTATAATTCTATGTAATTTGGTTTGATTAATTAGCCCGTATTATAAGGGCATTTCCCAGACAGGAAATGCCCTTAATATTATTCTATTTAAATTTCACGCCTACAAAATTGTCACGATTCAAGAATGAAATGATACCCCCCGGCATTTCTTCATCAAAACCTTCCAGGTAATCGGATCGGTAAGCACCGATGGAAGACATGTAATACAGAACGATTGAGGGAGAATCCCTGTAATGAATTTCTTGCATTTTATAAATAAGCTTTTGTCGCTTTTCCGGATTCACAGCGCTGGTTTGTTGCTCGAAAAGCTTATCGTACTCCGGATTCTTATATCCGGCTCCGTTCCACTTTTGAATTTGGGATGACATATAAATAGATAATGAAAAATTGGGATCTGGCTGTCCGGAAAAACCCCATAAATACATGTCATGCTTATATTCAGGGAAGAGTTCGGCAAGAATTGTTCCAGCGTCCGCAGATTGCAGGGTCAGATCGACACCGATATCTTTCCACCAGCTGCGGATAAATTCGCCCGCTCGCATTTCTTCCGGCCACCTTGTAATCACTAACAATTTTATCTTTAGCTGCTGACCGTCTTTCTGGCGTAATCCATTCGGTCCCGATTTCCAACCAGCCTCATCAAGCAGACTGGCTGCTTTTTTCAGATCAAATGGATAGGGTGAAATTTGATTGTTAAAGAAATAGGGGATTGCATCCATTACTACTGATAACCCTGGGCGCGCATACCCGGAGTGTATGATTTTGACCAGTTTTTCTTTATCGACTGCCATTGCCAAAGCTCGTCGCACTTTCGGGTCGCGCAGGGCCGGATGTCCTTTTCCAAAATCCGAACTATTGATGCATATATGCCGGTAGTATGGACTAGGCGTTTTGACAACTTTTACATTTCCATCGCGGGATAGTGCCATGGCAGCTATCGGGGTCAATTCCGATCCAATCACATCAATATCCCCTTTTTTAAGGGACATGAGCATGGGGTCCGGCGATGAAAAAAAAGAAAAAACAACCTGCTTCAAATAAGGGCGTGTTCGCCAGGTAGAATCATTTCTTTCAAAGCTCATGTGACCATTTTTCTTCCATGTTTTAAATATAAAAGGCCCTGAACCTAAAGGTGTGGCGTTTTCGTACTTAACGGCTTTTTCTCCCGGGATTTTTTCCCACTTATGCTTGGCCACTATAAACACGTTGCTCAGGTCCGATGCCGTTGTTGCAATGGGTTGCTTGTATGTGAGCACCAACGTCTTAAGGTCCGGGGTTTCTATTTTCTCGATGTTTTTAAGGTAATTGATAAAATTCGGGATCTTGTTGTCTATTATATATTTGTATGTAAATGCAATATCCCTGCTGGTGAGCGCCTGACCATCATGCCATTTGGCATCCGTCACTATATCAAAAGTCCAGACTATACCGTCGTCGCTTACTTTCCATGATTTTGCTAGCATTGGTGATACTTCAAGTTTATTGTTGATTCCCAATAAAGTATCGTAGAGCATACTGCGCATAATCATGCCCCCCTGAATCGTATCATAGCCCATTGGATTCAAAGTTCTTGGTTCCTGACTCCAGCCTACGCGCAGTTGTCCATCCGCTTTGCTTGCGTGCCCTATCACTGTTGAAGAAAGCATGATAGTAATACAGATTGAAATGATCGAAACTATCCTTTTAAATTTCAT
>JAHJDU010000383.1 GCA_018812385.1 Pseudomonadota bacterium | reverse complement strand
TCCCTGGACCTGATTGAACATTTTAAAGATCAGGTTCTCCTCGCCCCCTAAACCCTATTTATCTATCCCAGGGGGAGGCAACCACCAGAATAACACAAGGTTCCGTGCCATTATTGAGAAGGCTGTGGGCAGAACCCACGGGAATCCAGGTGGCATCTCCGGGATTGACCTGCTTTTCTTCATCATCCACGCGCATCACCCCTGTGCCACTTAACACAAAATAGATCTCTTCCATGGGATCGATATGGGATTCAAGTTCTTTACCCGGGTCGAGCCTGGCAATGGCCAGGAAACCTATTTCCTCCAAAATCCTTTGATCAAGGATCATCTGGGCGATACCGCCCCCATGGGCGCGGTATGTGGTTTCAAGCACTTCCTTATCATTTACATTTCTTACAATCATGGTGTTGGCTTTCTTTTTATTCAATTATTCATACCAGGTCAAAATTTCGTTCAACGGCTCCCGATCTGTTCTAAAATCATTCTCCGGTGCGGTTTCATCTGCATATCCAAGGGCAATGGCAAGCAGTACTTCTTTTTCCTGGGGAATATTTAAGACATCTTTGATGTCATCACCATATTCGGTGATGAGCCCGATGGGACAGGTCGAAAGGCCCTTTGCCTCGGCAGCAAGAAATAAATAGGACACGGATAAGCCGACATCCAGATATCGCAATTTTGGGAAAATTTTATCCATTAAAACAATAATGGCAACCGGGGCACCGTAAAAAGAACAACTCCCATCTTCAACAAACTGATTAAACGGTATGTTCAATTTTTCAATCTGAGGCTTCATGACGGTTAAGGCCCCTCGGCTTCGATTTGAAATTTTTTCCGGTAACGGTGTTGAGGTGCCAGGGCCACAGGATACGTTTTTCATTGCGTGAACCTTTTTCAGGCGGCGAATCAGCCGGTCTTTTTCCTGGCCATATGTCACAACATATTCCCAGGGCTGCAGGTTAATGGCGGAAGGGGCAGAACCCGCACACCTGATCAGGTCTTCAATATCAGCCCGGGAAACCGATTTATCAAGGTAATGCCTTGCGCTTTTCCTTTGCTTCATTAATTTTTGAACATCCATAATCATCCCTTTAATTCTACCGGATTGTCATTTATCACTCAAGCCTCTTTTTGGGCATTGCCTCGATCCAGGCTTCATCCTGAAAAACATCGGCAAGTTTCTTAGAAAGTAACTCCATTTCTTCAAGACTTTGGGTTTCCACGACCAGATCAACATCATCCAGAACCTTCAGCTTACCATATAGTTTAAAAATCTCAATGGCCGTGTATACATCAGCCGTAAACCAGCCGCTCATCCGTTTCAGCAATTCATCGCCTTTTAAAGGGCCTTCTATGACCAGATCCACCTGGCGGTTCTTTGCTTCCCAGCCCACCTGGGCCTGTTTTTTTATCACCGGCCGAACAGGATCATGCATGGCCGCACATTTAAACCAGAGCATTGCTCTTTCCATATTCTATCACCCCAAAATAAATTTATGGTTCAAGGCCTTGAACCAGCCTTGAACCATAAAATATTTTTACTTATTTCTGATCGTATATCAGATTCTATTCCTGATCTTATTCTTGTGATCTTACTCCTGTGGTTTGCCCAATACTTCAGCAAACATTTCATCACTCCACAGCTTGGAATCAGCAACATTCTGGCGGAATTTGATAAAATCGATTGTATCCTGACCTGTAATTTTTTTGGTATTGAACGCACCAAATCCAAGGAATGCTTCTCCGGACATATTTGCTGCAAGCCAATGTCTGTGGTCATTTTTCATTGTATCCCAGAAGAATTTCTTTTTCTGACGGATACCGTCAATGGATTTAATCAGGCAGCCCGGGAACAGGTTGGCAAATTTCCAGATAATATTGTTGACTTCTTTGTCAAGAAGTTCAAAATCAGCATTGGCCTGATGCTGTTTAAGAATGGCCCGACCGTCTTTGAGCTCCTGTCCGGATTTGTACTCACCATAAACGATTTCACCGTCCTGAACATATGTGTCAGTGATAATGGTTGGATTTCTTACCCATTCACCGTCAATTTTAAGAACAGGTACAACCTTGGAGATCATACCTTTTGCTTTCATTTTATAGGCAGACCACATCTCGCAGGATACACAGTTATACATTGCATCTTCTGCACTGAGGTACCAGGGAAGAAAATCTGAAGAGCCACCGGCAGGTGCTGAACCATGTTTGGGTCCTGCCTGGCCAAAAATGGCAAGATCGGAAGATATGGCAAGATCACATGCCAAACCGATTTCCTGACCACCGGCAACTCTCATGCCGTTAACGCGGGAAATAACCGGTTTTTTGCAGGCAAGAATGGAATCAACCATGTGGTTGAACAGCTCCATGTACTGACCATATTCATCACATCTTTTTGAATAAAATTCAGAATACTCTTTTGTGTTGCCACCCGTGCAGAATGCATAGGGGCCCATGCCCGTAAAAACTACGGCAACAACGCTTCTATCAAGAGACGCATTTTCAAATCCGGCAATTACACCCTTTACCATGTCTGTGGTATAAGAGTTAAACTGTTTTGGGTTGTTCAAGGTAATCCATGCAACAAACAATTTATCAGTAACATTTCCTTGAGGATCTGTTAATGGCCTTTTCTCATACATAACGCAGGGTGCTTCTGTTCCCCAATGGGGATTTCTATGTAAAGCATGATCCTTAACTTCATTTTCTCTTGGCATCCATTCAAGACTCATTTTAAATCTCCTTTAATATTTATCTATTAATGTTTCTCATTTACCATTTCATATGGTCTGTTTTTAAAACCGGTATATTACCCGATATATCCACCATCTACGCCCAGCACCTGGCCTGTGATATAACTTGCATCATCAGACGCCAGGAATACAAATGCAGGGGCAATTTCTTCAGGTTCTGCAAATCTGCCCAGCTGAATTCTGCCTTCGTAAATTTTTTTCAACTTTTCATCCGTCTGAAGTTTACCTGTCATTTCTGTCTTTGTAATGCCAGGACAGATGACGTTCACATTAATATTGTATCTGCCAAGCTCACGGGAGGCAGATTTTGTGAACCCGATAATCCCGGCTTTTGCAGAGGCATAGTTTATCTGGCCAATGGTGCCGAAAATACCGGCGGTTGAAATCACGTTAATAATTTTGCCGTAATTTTTTTCCTTCATGTAGCGACCTGCTGCCTGGGTGGTATTAAAGGCGGCTTTCAGGTGGATATCAATGATGGAATCCCAGTCTTCTTCTTTCATTTTAAGAAGCATGGAGGGTTTTGAAACGCCGGCATTGTTGACAAGAATATCAACACCGCCCAGCTGTTTCACGCATTCATCCACCATGTTCTGTGCGCTTTTGTAATCTGCAACATCAGCAGCAACGGCAACTGCTTTGCGCCCCAGTTTTTCAATTTCGGCTACGGTTTCTTTTGCCGCAGCATCATTGGAATGGTAGTTCACCAGCACATCCGCACCCTCTTTGGCATACATGAGAGCAATGGCTCTTCCAATTCCACGACTTCCACCGGTAACAATGGCTTTTCTTCCTTCAAGTTTCATATTTA
Organism: Pseudomonadota bacterium; assembly: GCA_018812385.1. GTDB lineage: Bacteria > Desulfobacterota > Desulfobacteria > Desulfobacterales > Desulfobacteraceae > Desulfobacula. The sequence continues at coordinate 19,211 of JAHJDU010000383.1, read as the reverse complement.
CCTCATGCTGTTTTAAAAATCAGGGACAAGAACGATTCTCTTTTCCGGGGATTGTGCATGTGCTTCTTCAAAAACCTCATTAATAGTACTCATGGGTCTTGTCTGGACATAATCGGTAATATTGATCTTTTTGCTGGTCACCATGCCCAATACGGTTGGGTAATATTCAGGAAGACATCCCCAGCTTCCTGCAATTTCTGCGTCAAAAGCCATAAGACGGCTTAAGGCATACTCTATCTTATAACCACCGTATCCAACGACTACCAATGTTCCGGTAAAGCTCAAGAGTGAAAGCGCAAGCTCGGCACCCGGTTTGGACCCTGTTGCTTCAAAGATTTTCCAATCAAAGCCTGGAAGTCCTTTTGCTTTTTGGATGGCCTTTATTTCACCGGCGATCTCTTTTGATGTTTTACCGGCAATATTCACAGCAAAATCCGCGCCATTGAAAAGCATTTTATCCAGGGGTTCCTGGCGACGGGCAAGAGCAATAACGGTATTTGCGCCCATGGCTTTGAGTTCCTGCACTATATACTGACCGATACCGCCGATACCCATTACAATGGCGTTATCACCCATCTTGAAACCAGACCGGAGGATGGCCTGATAAGGGGAAGTGGCGGCATCAGCTACAACGGCAAGGTGTTCAAGCGGGATATCCCCTCGATCTTTTACTTCACACAGATCAATTGAGGGCACAGGGATATGGCTTGAAAATCCACCATAGATACCCATGCTGTTGCCCGGCATTTTCTGGGCGAGACAGCGGTTCCCTTTGCCTGTTTTGCAAAGCAGACATTGTCTGCAAGGCATTACAGCCGGAATGATCACTTCTTTTCCGATCCATTTTTCATCACCTGCTACAACCGTTCCCGAAATCTCATGACCCAGGGTCAAAGGCGGTTTGCTCACTGTGGGAACCCCATCATAAAAATAACCAAGGTCTGTATGACACACACCGCATCCGGCAACTTCAACCAGTACTTCGCCTGGTTGAAGCTCAGGAACGTCAATTTCAGTTTTTTCAAGTTTACCAGGTGTTACTACCCCGGTTTCCCTGTCTTTTCTAAAAGGGCTTACCATCTGCCAAGTTTGAATTTTATCTGGTACATTCGCCATCTTATCCTCCTCTTCTTAATTTATTAAATTATATTAACATTTCACCACTTTAACTTTTGTGCCGATCCACTCAGGCGGCAGATAAATCCTCCCACTATTACCACTGGAATTTACAATCTTTTCTATCATTTCCTCGCCGTAAATCTCAAATTTGACTTTTCCATAGGGGAAATCTCTTTCGTATTGGTCTCGCTTTTCATCTTCTTTCGCCATTCTGTGTCATTGTCCCTATTTACAAAGTAGCTGTTTTCAGCTATTACTTAGACATTTTATAGATACATTGCAGCTACATGTCAAGAATTTATTTTCAATTTTTTTTAGTGCTTATCGTCATCTAATAAATAAGGATTCATCTTTATATTCTGAAAACAGGAAAAAAATCAAGACACTTAACTCAAAACTGCAGCTTGATATTGGTTGATATATCAACGATACAAATTTCTTTTTTATTTTCTGAAATACACTTTTTTCTTGACAGGGGTTCTTTTTTTTAAATATAGTTGTCCAATATAGCTGATTTATAGTTACATTATAACACTAAAAATTGTATCTTTATTGAAAGGAGGTGAAATCCAGGCTACACAGAATGATCACATATCCAAAGGACAGAGGGCCTCAAGGTAATTTTTGGCCCATTACAAACTTTTTTAGGAGGTCAAAAAAATGAAGAGGATTACGTTTATAGCATTTTTAGTTTTTTGTGTTAGTGCAATTTTCACTTTTAATGCATCGGCTAAAACTGAGTTCACCTATGCAAATTTTTTCCCCCCCACACACGTTCAAAGTCAACTGGCTGAAAGCTGGATTAAAGAAGTAGAGAAAAGAACCAATGGTGAAATCTCCATTAAATATTTCCCGGCAGGAACTTTAGCTAAAGGTCCTCAAATTTATGATGGCGTTGTAACAGGGTTGGCAGATATTGGAATGACCGTTCTTGCTTATACCAGAGGGCGTTTCCCAATATCCGAAGGAATTGACCTTCCTTTAGGTTATGCCACTGGTATCCAGGCCACTAAAGTTGCCAATGCAGTTTTAAACAAATTTCAACCTGAAGAATTTAATGATACAAAGCTCATGTTTTTGCATGCACATGGACCTGGATTAATTCATACTACCAATAAAAAAGTAACCTCCATTGAAGACTTAAAAGGTCTTAAAATAAGAGCACATGGTACAAGTGGCCTCATTGTCGGTGCTCTTGGTGGATCGCCGGTTGGTACAGGCATGAACGAATGCTACCAGATGCTGCAAAAAGGTGTTGTTGAAGGATCAATGCATCCGGCAGAAGCTAACAAAGGTTGGAAATTGGGTGAAGTCGTTAAATATATGACCGCAAATCATCCTGTTGGATATACAACAACGTTTGCAGTCATGATGAACAAATCCAAATGGAATGAATTAAGCCCTCAAACCCAGAAAATCATCCAGGATATTAATGAAGAGTGGATTGAAAAGCATGCTAAAGCATGGGATGATATTGACGTAGCGGGTATTGAATTTTTCAAATCAAAGGGTGGAGAAATTATTCCACTTGCGGATGGCGAAGCTGATAGATGGAAAGCAGCCGTAGCACCTATTATTGATGGATATATCAAGAAAGCAAATGAAAAAGGTGTTGATGGAAAAGTAGTTGTGGATTTTATCAAAGCAAATATGTAAAAAAAGTAATGAGATTTGAGATTTGAGTAGTGAGCAATACATTAGTTCCTCTCATATCTCATATCTCATGTCTCAAACCTTTTATGTCAGGACATTTTATGAGCATTATTTTCAAAGCGCTGGACAAATTTTCCGGATATTTAAAATTCATTGGGGCGGCTGCCATCACGGCCATGATGTTGCTGACAGTTGTAGATGTTATTGGTCGTTTTTTCAAGTATCCTATTTTCGGCTCTATTGAGTTGGTCGGTTTTCTGGCAACAATTATTGTTGCCGCAGCCTTACCTTACACCTACAAGGTTGATGGGCATGTCGGTGTGGAAATACTGGTCAGACTGCTGTCAAAAAAAACACAGCTGAGCATTGACCTTTTTACCCGGACCTTAACCCTTTTTTTGTTCTGCGTTGTGAGCTGGCAGATGTTTCTTTATGCACAGGATATCCATAAAACAGGGGAAGTCTCCATGAACCTTGAATTTCCCATTTATTACATTATATATCTGCTCGCTTTTGGTTTGCTGGTCTTCTCTGTTACAATAATAGAGACAATTTTTGAAGATATTAAGCAATTAAGAGAGTTAAAAATAAAATGAGTCCAACTATTATTGGCATCATCGGTATCACCATCATGATCCTTCTGTTTATGACAAGAATGCCTGTTGCATTTGTTATGGCCATAGTCGGCTTTGTTGGATTCAGCACCATGATCACACCCAGTGCGGGTCTGGTTCTTTTGTCCAGAAATGTGTATGACGTTTTTGGGTCATACGATTTAACAACCATTCCTTTATTTATTCTCATGGGGCAGCTCGGGTTTAATTCAGGAATCAGCAAACGTCTCTATTCCGTCGGCTACAAATTCCTGGGAAGTACCCGGGGTGGTCTTGCCATGGCTACGGTTGCCGCCTGTACTGCCTTTGGTGCGATATGCGGTTCCAGTCCTGCCACAGCAGCAACCATGGCAACGGTTGGTCTTCCTGAAATGAAACGCTACAATTACGATGATGAGCTGGCTACAGGATCTGTGGCTTCGGGCGGTGGCATTGGTATGATTATGCCGCCCAGTGTTGTCCTGATTATTTACGGTATACTGACAGAGCAGTCCATAGGTCAATTATTTGTTGCCGGAATTTTTCCAGCTCTCCTTGTCACTGTATTATTTATCATTACCATATATATACGTTGCAGTATCAATCCGGAACAAGGCCCTTGCGGTGAAAAATTTACATGGACTGAAAAGCTCAAGTCTTTACTGAGCCTTGGTGAAACCCTGGCAGTATTTACACTTGTCATCGGCGGTATTTTCATAGGTCTTTTTACACCGACAGAGGGAGCCGCCGTCGGTGCTTTTGGTATTCTTGTCATTGCAATGATAAGAAAACAGATCACCTGGGAAGGTTTTGTTAAATCTCTGATGGAGACCCTAAGAACCTCGTGCATGGTTATGGTGCTCATCGCGGGTGCAGTTATTTTTGGGAAATTTTTAGCCGTTACAAGAATCCCTTTTGAAATCGCCGGTTGGGTCAGTGAGCTTCAAATGGCGCCTTTTCTGGTTATGGCAGTGGTCATTGGAATTTATTTCATCGGCGGATGTTTTATGGATGCCCTGGCTTTTGTCACCTTGACCGTTCCTATTTTCTTTCCCGTTATCATGGAGCTTGGATATGACCCCATCTGGTTTGGTATCATTATTGTTATGGTGACAGAAATGGGGGTCATCACACCACCTGTGGGTATCAATGTCTATGTGGTTTACGGAGTTGCAAAAAATGTACTGGAACAGGAAATCCCCTTGGAAAAAATATTCAAGGGTATTTTCCCCTTCCTTATCGCTGTTATTGTGGGTGTTATTATTTTGATCATTTTCCCGAAAATCATATTGTTTTTACCCCAACTCATGTATTGAACCTGACCTTGCAAAGTTGAAAATTTATTGTTTTCAACCTTTTACCATATTGAATCCCTTTGTTTTTATTTATATAAAATAAAGGGATTTTTTATTTGACTATACCTTGGGACAACAATGTCCAGATTCTGCTTGAATTGTAAAAATAATAATAATAAAAAAAAACTTTCCCTTTGGCACTAGGATTGATATTACATGTAAAATGTATTATTGGGGTCATTAAAAATTTATTAATTATTTAAAAGGAGAATCTTATGAATCAAAGTAAAATTAAATTTTCATGGTTATTGCTTATTTTCGCAGCAGGGGTGCTTGCCCTGACCGGGACTATGACTGTAACTGCCAATGCGGAAGAAGTCTTTCCCTGTGCCAAAGATTCCGATGTGACCAAGACAATTGCGCCGGAAGCCTCTTTGGAAAATTTTTCATGTGTTATGAAAAAATGGGATGGTGCAGATACTCTTCATTTTAATGTAGAAGTCAAAAACATCAGTAATGAAGACCAGCGGTTCAAGGTCAATATCTTTCTTGAAAACGGCAAGGCTGTGGGAGGACTTCTTCCGGTAAAAACCGCAAAAGGCCTTATAAAACCAGGAGAGACTGAAAAATTTACCTATCCGGTCAAGGATATGATTGCTGCACCGGGAAAAATCGATCTGACCATCAAAACCATGAGCAAGTAACATCTAATTTAAATAAGGAGATTTGTCCAATGAAACGAACACATATTATCCTGTCCATTCTATTTTTAGCCCTTGTTTTCACAGGGACTGCAATTGCAAAGACAACCTTTATCAGTATCGGAACCGGTGGAACCGGCGGCGTTTATTATCCATACGGCGGCGGTGTGGCTGAAATCTGGTCAAAGTATGTAAAAGGGGTAAAGGCAGTTGCCGAAGTAACGGGTGCCAGTGTTGAGAATGTAAAACTGGCACATAAAGGAGAAACCGTGATTGGTATGGTTATGGCTGACACCGTCATAGCCGGATATGAAGGACTGTCAAAATTTAATGGCAAAAAACACAATATTCTTTCAGCGGCCATTATGTATCCAAACGTGATGCATGTGGTTACTCTAAAAAAGAGCGGCATCACCAACATTGAGCAGGTCAAAGGGAAAAACATCAGCACTGGAAGTCCGGGCAGCGGTACCAATTTTATGGCTGAAGCCATGTTCAAGGCATTAGAAATTCCTCTGGACTCATATAAAGACAGCAGACTTTCATTTACTGAAACGGCTAACGCTTTAAGAGACGGTACAATTGAAGTAGGCTTCTGGTGTGTAGGACCACCCACCAGCTCTATTATGGATTTGTCAACTACCCATGATATCAGCGTTATAGAGATCACACCAGAGCAAACAAAAAAGATTGTTGAGTACGACAAGGCTTATACTTCAGTAGATCTGTTCGGCGGCTCCTATAGGGGTGTTGACAAGCCCGTACCTACAATCGGGGTAATGAATGTAATAATTGCTCAGACATCTCTGGATACGGATTTGGTCTACAACCTGGTTAAGGCATTGTATGAACATAATGACTATCTGGTTAAGATTCATCCCTTGGCTGCTTTTACCACACCTGAAAATGCAGTTAAGTATGCTCCTATTCCATTACATCCGGGCACAATCAAGTACTTGAAGGAAAAGAATATTGCAGTACCTGAACGGCTGATTCCTTAAGGAGAATAAAAAATGACCAGGTCGAGCTCAATTATTATTTTCTGTGTGCTTGGCCTGGTTTTATCACTGATCCTGACTGCCTGGCTGATTCCTGGCGGTCAGGAACTTCATATTACCCTGGTAAAAGAAAAAATCCCCGTGCTTGTTCTGCCCCTTAAACCCAAGGAGAGGTTTACCCTCCATTATTACCACTCCGTTGAAAATGCCCCTATCTGGGAAGAGCACAGCATGGATAAAGAGGGTAACATCTATATTGAAGAAGAGCGCAATGAAAAATTTGGTGCAGGTATGGGTAAAATGCCTGGAGTGGGACGGAGGGTAAAAAAAGGTATTTATGAAGCTATTACAGATATGCACATGCCAACGGGTGATTTCATATTAAGGGTGGGAAGCCCTGGAGTTGACCATACCATTATCTGGAGGGACAGGCAGTATAATCTTTCTGACACAATTGCTCACAAGGCAGTAAGGTTTTCAGGCAAACCCAGGAGCATGCTGTATCAAATATGGAGATCTATTAGGGTTTCGAACTGGCAAGACAGCCCCTAAGTTAAGCAAATAAATATATTCAGAGGAAATAAATGGTTGATCAAGTTACAGAAGTTCATGATAAGGATTCTACAGAAAATTTTGATTTGGCAGATGCCAATCAAACCCTGATGAAAATAACGGCATGGATCATCATGGCAATTGCCGTGAGCCTGAGCCTTTACCAGCTCTATACTGCAGGCGTGGCTGCCCTGACAGCCCTGGTTCAGCGGTCCATCCATCTGGGGGCCATTCTCAGCCTGACTTTTTTACTTAAACCCGCTTTTTCAAAGCTGAGAAAAGATAAATTTTCTTTTGCCCTCTTTCTGGACTGGATTCTGGTCGCCTTGTCCATATACTGCACCTTTTATATCTGCAATAACCTTACTGCCATTTTTGAACGTCAGGGAGACTGGCTTTTCCAGGACAAGATTGTCAGTATTATCGGAACGCTTCTGGTGCTGGAAGCCTGCCGCAGGGTCATCGGATTTATTATGACAGGAATTTGCGCCATCAGTATTGCCTATGCCATGTTTGGGCCTTATATGCCGGAACTGATTATCCACAAAGGGTACAGCATTGAACGGATTGCCACCACCCTCTGGCTGACCACGGAGGGAATTTTCGGACTTCCCATTGGTGTGGCAGCCACCTTTGTTTTTGTATTTGTTCTTTTCGGGGCCATCCTGGAAACCACGGGGGGTGGGGCATTTTTCATTGATATGGCCTATGCCCTGACCGGTCGTTTTTCAGGGGGTCCTGCCAAGGCAGCAGTTTTGGCTTCGGGATTTATGGGGTCAATTTCCGGCTCTGCCGTGGGCAATGTGGTTGCCACAGGCTCTTTTACCATACCAATGATGAAAAAGGTGGGGTATCGTTCCCATGTGGCCGGGGCCATTGAGGCAGCTGCCTCAACGGGGGGGCAGCTGATGCCGCCCATTATGGGGGCTGGGGCTTTTTTAATGGCCGAGTTTACCAATACGAGTTATCTGACCATCATCAAAGTGGCTCTGGTACCGGCTATCATGTATTATCTTACAGTATTGATATTTGTTCATTATGAAGCCAAGAAATTTGGTTTAAAAGGCCAGCCAAAAGAAGACCTGCCAAAAATCATGAATGTGATTAAACATGGGCTGCATTTTATTATTCCCGTCCTGATATTGATCTATGTTCTTGTATCCAATTATTCCCCAATGATGGCCGGGTTTATTGCCGTGGTCAGCACACTTTTTATCAGTATTTTTGCAAATTTTGTCCGCTGGGCTTTGACCGACAAAAATGAAATCAGTTTAGTTGGATTCAGCGTGACCGAGTTCAAATTGATTATCAAGGCCCTTGAAAACGGAGCAAAAAACGCTGTCATGGTCTCAGTGGCATGTGCAGCCGCTGGAATCATAGTAGGCATGGTATGTCTCACGGGCATGGGGCTTAAGTTCTCAAGCCTGGTTCTTGACTTAAGTTATGGTATAAAAGCCCTTGCCATTCTCCTGATCGGCGCTGCCTCCCTGGTGCTGGGAATGGGACTTCCTGTCACGGCCAGTTATATAGTTCTGGCTACATTGGCTGGCCCGGCCCTGCTGGATATGGGAGTTCCCATCATGGTTGCCCATATGATCGTGTTCTGGTATTCCCAGGATGCCAATGTAACACCACCTGTCAGTCTTGCCAGTTTTGCCGGAGCAGGAATTGCAAAGGCCAATCCCATGAAAACTGCGTTCACGTCCTGGAAACTGGCTAAGGGACTTTATATAATCCCCATTATCATGGCATACAGACCACTTTTAGGTATGGGGGAAAATTATGAGTTGTTCCATTGGGAAGTGATTTTAACCATGATCACCACAACCCTGGGACTGGTTGCCTTTGCATCGGCTATAGAAAGATATTTTTTACGAAAAGCCACACTTGTTGAAACCCTTCTTTTCTGGCTGGCAGCCATCGGACTTTTCTGGCCGGAATACTGGGCAGACATTGCAGGTTTTATTGCATTGATAATTGCCTGCGCACTCCAGAAATTTTATTCGCCAGTCACCACACCATAGGTATGACCAATGACAAATAGCTTAAACAAGGTAATACCCCTTAAACAGGCCATTGAACAATATGTAAAAAACGGCTCCCATATATCCATTGGCGGATTTACATTAAACCGGAATCCCATGGCAGCTGTTTATGAAATTATCAGGCAGAACATTAAAGACCTGCATTTATATGCTCATTCCAATGGTACTGGCTTAGATGAACTCATTGGAGCAGGCTGCATTTCAAAATTGGAAATCGCCTATGCCGGGAACGGGAAGGCCGCACCAACCTGTATTCGTTTTGCCAGGGCTATTCAGAACAATGAAATATTATTTGAAGATTATTCAAATTATATGATGAGCCTGAGATTTATGGCAGGGGCCATGGGACTGCCTTTTTTGCCCACGCTTTCAGGACTTGGCACGGATATCCTGACAAAATGGGGATTTTCCCAATCCATGCGAAAAGCTGACCCCAAAATTGTGGATGATAAACTCATAGTATTAGACAATCCTTTTGGAAGCTGGGCAGGTGCCTCTAAAGTGGTGCTAGTGCCGGCCATCAACCCGGACATTACCATCATTCATGTCCAAAAGGCTGATTTTATGGGCACCTGCAGTATTCAAGGACTTTCATTTGCTGACATCGAACAGGTAAAAGCATCAAAACAGGTTATTGTCACCTGCGAAAAATTGGTTGATAAAGAAGAATTAAGACAGAATCCTGATTTGAATCAGCTCCCCTTTATCCATGTGTCAGCAGTCTGTCATGTTCCTCTAGGTGCTTATCCCACAGCCGTATTTGGATGTTATGACTATGATTCTCAGTATTTGCGCAGATTTGCAATTGCAGCAAAAAACCCTGATGAATTTAAAAAATACCAGGATAAATACATTTATGGTGTTAAAGACCATGAAGCCTTTTTAAACATTGTTGGCCAGGAAAGAATTGATGCGATTAAGGCCGATCCAAGAACGGGTTATTCCGTTAATATGAAAAGAGATTAATATGAAAAATATTCAACCCTATACCCCCAAAGAAATCATGACCATTATGGCGGCAAGGGAAATAAAAAACGGGGATATTGTATTCAGCGGTACTGGGATTTCAATGCTGGCAGCCATGGCAGCCAAGAACATCAATGCCCCGGACAGTGTGATTTTTTTTGAAACAGGGGCCATAGATTCACTTTTGGAAGAATTGCCCTTTGCCGTTGCAGATCCTCGAATCATGTACTGGGCCGCTTCAAATTCCAGGCTGACGGATTCCTTTGCCACCATGCAGAACCCTATAACAGGAGAAAAGGTCATTGCCATATTAGGTGCTGCCCAGATAGATGTATATGGAAATCTGAACACCACCTGCATTGGGGACTATTTTTCTCCTGAAATCCGGTTCTCAGGAAGCGGGGGAGGGTGTGATGTGGCAAGTTTTGTTCCCCGGTGCATTGCCTTTATGCAGCATGAAAAACGTAAATTTGTGAAAAAACTTGATTATCTCACAAGTCCCGGACAACTTGGGGGTGGAAATAGCAGAGAGAGGGCAGGGCTGAGACCCGGAGGCGTAAGTGTCGTGGTAACCAATCTTGGTGTGATGCGGTTTGATAAAGACACGGGCAAAATGTATCTGGATAAATTTTATCCCAATATCACGCCGGAAAAAATTCTTGAAAATACGGAATTTAACATGGATGTTTCAAATGCAACCCAGGCTGATCCGCCAACACAAAGAGAATTGAAAATCCTGAGGGAGGACTGTGACCCCCAAAGATTGATACTTGGTTGACTTTTCACAAAAATAAAAAAAGTCTCTGGGCGGTATATTGTCCAGAGACTTTATTTTTTAAGTCATACGATGACTTTTTTTTTAAGCAAATAAAACGGTTAACTAAACCACGGTTACATTTGCTGCGGAAGGCCCTTTTTGTCCTTCTTCAATGTCGAATGAAACACGGTCTCCCTCATTGAGGGATTTAAAACCTGTTGTATTGATGCCTGAGTGATGCACGAATACATCCTTTCCGCCGTTTTCCTGTTCGATAAATCCAAAACCTTTTGAGTCGTTAAACCATTTTACGGTACCATTAGCCATGTTGGCAATCTCCTAATAAAAAATAAAAAATACTAGCTTCTAACTTTGGGGGGTAAACCGCATTTGAATGTCGGGAATATACACCTTAAGGAGGAAACTTTTGCGCGTCTCTTATATCAGCGCAACTTTGACAATAATATAGTAAAATAAACAAATGTCAAGCAGTATTAAATTTTTTATTTTCTTAAAAGGATTTAACTCTATCATTTTAAAAGGGAAATACGCTATGTCAAAGGAATAGTGTCGGTTTTTGTTCGGGCACTATTTATCTGAAATGCTCAGGATCAATATTAAACCGTTTAATAATTTGCTGCAGGGCCTGCCGGTCCATATTGCATTGTTTGGCCGCCTGGGTGATATTGCCATTGTTCAAGGAGAGCTTGGCACCGATATAATCTTGATTAAACTCCTGGAGCATTTTTTCTTTTGCTTCCTTATACGGCAAGGCGGCAATGCTGTTTTTGTCAAATCCTTTAAAGCTGTTTTTTCCCCGACTTATATCTTTCAGGGGGATATCAGACAGGTCAATTATATTTTCTTTTGAATAAAGAATTCCCTGGACAAGAATATTTTCAAGTTCCCTTACATTTCCGGGCCATGGCTGTTTCATCAAAAGATCCATCACGTCCCGGGAGATACTTTTGGGTTCTTTTTTCAGCTTTTTGCAATGTTTTGCCACGAGATGTTCCGCAAGGATAGGGATATCAATAATTCTGTCTCTCAAGGGTGGCAGTTCAATGGGAAGGACATTCAGCCGGTAAAAAAAATCTTCCCTGAATTCATGATTGGCAATCTTCTGTTTAAGGTTCCTGTTGGTGGAAGCAATAATTCGCACATCCACTTTTATGACTTTTGTGTCTCCCAGGGGCTTTATTTCTTTTTCCTGGAGAACTCTCAACAACTTTGTCTGGATGGAAGTCCCGATATCCCCGATTTCGTCCAGAAAAATGGTTCCCTTGTCTGCCTCCTGAAAAAGCCCGTCCTTGTCCCGGGTGGCATTGGTAAAAGCCCCTTTTTTATATCCAAACAATTCACTTTCCAGGATATTTTCAGGAATGGTGGGGCAGCTGACGGGAATGAAGGATTTGTCTTTTCTCGGGCTCAAGGCGTGAATGGATCTTGCTGTCAGATCTTTCCCCGTTCCTGATTCCCCTGTTATCAACACTGTGACATCACTTGATGCAACCAGATTGATCTTGTCATACACCCTTTGCATGGGTTCACTTTTCCCAATCAATTGAGAAGGGCTGATTTCTTTTTCCTTTAAAAGACGTTTATTTTCTTTTAGCAGAAGACTTCTTTCAAGGGCTTTTTGAATTTTAAAAATGATCTCATCCTGGTCAAATGGCTTGGAAATAAAATCATAAGCCCCTTTTTTTATTGCCTTTACAGCAGACTCGATATTCCCAAAAGCCGTCAGCATGACCACAGTCAAGTCAGGATAATTTGTCCTGATATGCCCAAGCAGTTCAAACCCGTCCATACCCGGCATTCTGATATCACAAATAACCAGATCAAAAGCTTCCTGCTCTAGAATCGATATGGCCATTTTTGCAGAAAATGCCATGGAAACCCTGCAATTGATTTCAGGTTCAAGGGTTCTTTGTAAAAGCCTTGTCATATCCTTTTCATCATCAACCACAAGTATGTTTGCTTTCATTTTGATCCCCTGATCGCTCTTATGTTTTTGTTCTATCAGCAGGAAGGCTGATGGTAAAAACAGTGCCTTTTTCTTCACTGCTTTTTACACTTATATCTCCCTGGTGCCTTTTAATAATACCATATCCCACGGAAAGACCAAGTCCTGTGCCCTGACCAACTGGTTTTGTTGTGAAAAACGGATCAAAAATCCTGGATAAATTCTTTTTTTCAACCCCTTTTCCATTATCTTTCACCATGATCAGGATTTTGTCCTGCACTGTTTTATGGGTGGCAATACCAATTTTGCCTTTTCCTTCAACAGCATGACAGGCATTAATGAGCAGGTTCACAATCACCTGGGCCAGTTCCTGTTCATTGCCAAGAATATTGAGCCTGTCCCCTGTATGCGGATTCAAGGTCATTTCAATATTTCTGAAATCAGAATGGTTGGATAAAAAATTGACCACGCCATCAACTACCTTGTTTATATCAACAATACCCATTTTAGATGATCCTTTTCGTGAAAAGGAAAGAAGATCCGACACAACTGTTTTGCAATTCTGCACATGTTTTTCTATGATTTTTAAATCATCTTTGTGTTCAGGCTCCTCTTTTAACAAAAGTTGCGTATACCCAAGAATAATTCCTAAAGGGTTGTTTATTTCATGGGCCACGCCAGCCGACAATTCTCCCAGGGCAGCAAGTTTATCTGCCTGGGCAATCTGCCGCTCCATCTGTCTTTTTTCACTGACGTTCTTGATGATAAAATGGTAAGATTTTGCACATCCAAATGCGCCGTAATCAACACCACCCGTGATCAGAACCAGTAAAGACTCATTGTCCGGTCTTAAGAATTCAGCTTCTTCATTTAATATATATTCCTTTAAAGCGATCTTATTGGTGATTTTATCCCATTCAGACGGATCGGCAAAAAAACTGCCTACGCTCATTTTCTTAATAATCATTTCGTCCCGGGGATATCCTGTCAATGCAATCCCGGCCGGATTAATCTCCAGAACCTTGAATTCATAGTCCGTAACAATAATGGTATCCAGGGATTGCTCAAATATTCTGCGGCACTTATGCTCGCTGCTTGTGAGCCTCTCTGTTCTCTCAATGACTTTTTGCTCAAGGGTCTGATTCAGATTCTTGAGTTTAATATGGGTGTTCTCAAGTTTTTTCCTGCTCGAATGGATTTTTTCGTTAATATTCCAGCTTTGTTTAAAAAAAAGAGTGACCAGCCCCACCAGCATGAAAGAAACCGTGTTCACACTGCCCGTATAGGAGCTGATGGCATGCCAGGTTTCTGCATTGGATGATAGGATTAAAAACTGTCTTAAAATATGGCCAAGGGATCTTGACAGGGCAAAAATCATAAACCCCACACTGATCCACAACAGATAAAGGAATACGGCATTGTCAGGATCCATTTCCCTGAGTCTTCTGGCTTTATAAAGAGACAGCAGTGCAATGACAACCATAGCCACAGACCCTAAAACATCCACTGCCAGTATGGGAATAAACGAGGTGATCATCAGGTATCTTTTTTCGCCATTATCTGTTTCTGGTCTTCAACAAGATTTGAAAGACCTTTATAAAGGAACAGCATGGCTGGCACGCATAGCAGATGATCCAGTTTTAATACATAATAAAACCAGGCCAGCAGTGATGAATCATTGTTGGTAATGATCCTCATTTTCCCAAAGGAAATATTCTCAATTTTGACGGCATGGATCTGGTTATCAAAAAAATGGGCTGTGATGGCATCCAGGTTCCAGAGAATAAAAAAAAAGGCTGAGTATTGAATCAGTCGCCATCCTTTTTGTTTATCCAAACCTTTGTCTGTGATGGTAAAAATAAGGGCCACCATGGAAAAAAGAAAAAAAAGATGTCCGATCTGGTGGGTGATAATCCCTTCCGAGCTTGCGTGAAGCTGGGTGGCATATACGTTCAAAGGTAAAAAAACCAACCCTGCTGTGGCTAGTGCCAACACCATTTTGAATCCCAGGCCTTTGTTCTGACGCTTCAATGAATTAAGACGGTTTTGAATCACCAGCGGTTTCCATAAGGCTTTTGTGTACAGAAGAAAAATAGGGGAGCCAAGGCCGCATATGAGCAAAGACGATGCGACTCAATATATAGATGGGGAAAAGGAAAAGGTATAGCCCACAGAATCCATGACCAGAGAAAAAGGAAATGAGATTTCAAAGTCCACACCTTGGAAGCGGGTCTGCATCCAGCCCAGGGCAAAGGGAATGGGCCAGAGGATAGCCGCGGAATGCCCCATCATGGTAAAAAATTTCTTGCCCCAGGCATCGGAGGCCTGCTTGTTCAAAGCCTTGTACCCGTCCATGTCTCCCTTTTCATAGGCAGCGATGGCCATAGATTCTTTCCGGTTCATTTTCTCTGAGAGCTGGCCAATGTATTTTTTATTGAACTTCAGAGCAATGGAAACGGTAAACTCTCCCAGGACCACCGCTATCATGGACAAGCAGAAGGTACCAATCATATAGTCCACAATGGCAATATCAGTGAACCGGTAAAACACGATCAGTAGCCCGTCGATTAAAAAATAGAAATGATTTAATGCATCTACCATCTTAATTGTTTCCTCGTAAAAACGCTTTTATGCCACCAATGGCACAGGGGGCATGGGAAAAGAGTGTGGGCGGGTCACCTTTCCAAGTGATCGCCCACGTTTAACTCTACTTTAAAGCATTGCGATACCGAAAAATCCTCTCAAGGTATAACGAAGACCAATGTAGAAGGCCAATACCAGGAAGATCCATTTGAGTGCTTTTTCAGGAATGTATTTCCCGGTTCGGGGGCCGATCATGGAACCCACAAAAATACCGACCAGTTCAATACCGATCATGGGCCAGTAAATCATAACCCCCTTGATGACCATGAAGTTGAAAATCGAAAAAATCATTCCGATAAGCACAGCCAGAGCAGATGTGCCGGCAACAACAAACATGGGCAGACCTGCGACGCTGGTTAAAAAGGGCACATAAAGGAACCCGCCGCCAACACCGATAAAAGAGGCCAGGGCTGAAATAAAGAAACCACCCGCCAATGCCCACATGGGGCTGAAGCTGAATTTTTGACCAAAGAAAGAAATTTCTGTTTTTATAAAACTCCACTTCAGGGTTTTAACCCCCTGTTCCGAAATATCGCCCTTGGCTTTTACTGTATCCTCAAAGGCTTTGGCCGCAGCTTTGGCTGATTTTTTTTTCGCCTGACCCTTGGGGGACATTTCATAGATCATGAACATGGCAATGAGAAATACGCACAGTCCGAAATAGCCCTGGTACTGTGAAAAACTGATCTTGCCGGCAGTGCCGTACACAACCATCAGGGTGGCAAGCAGGGCACCAATGCCCAGGAAAAATCCAAGAGAGGTCACAAGCCGTTTCTGGCGCCCATAGTTGATGCTGGAAACCAGGGCAGACAAACCCACCAGCCACTGGTTGGACACCCGGATGCTGTCAGTCATCATCTTGTTCAGCCCTGGTGAGGTCTCTTTAAAGGTTTTGGCATAGGCACCCAGACCAAAAATGGTAATGTGCCCAACCCCGGCCATGATGCCACCAAAGGCACCAACTGTTGAGAAAATCCAACCTACCCACACTGCCCATAAAAAGCAGATCAGCAATCCTGGGGATGGACCACCTGGAATTCCAAGAAACCCTTTAGCGGCAGCCGGGTCGATCTGACCTTTCCCGGTTCCCTGGGGAACGGCAGCAATCGCGTCAGACAATTTGTCTGCCATGACAGGTTCCGCCGCTATCAGTGGAAAAATGATGGCAGCAGCCATGATTAGTAAAACAACCCATGTAAATTTGTGTTTCATAAACTTCCTCCAATCAATAAGTTATTTTGTCCAACATACTTTGTCCAACATACATTGGACGTCCCGATCTTTATATTAAACACACAGCAAAGACCATGCCATCTATCAAGGCCATCGGTAATATTCAGGCAGATGGGAGTGATAGATTTTTGTTTTGCCGTGTTTTAAATAAGTTAGCACCATAGACAGCATGGTTTATTTATTATATTCCAAGCCGGTAGTTCTGCATCCTGGGACCAGCGATGGAAAACTCCTGCCATTTTTTTTATTGCATTTGCTGTATTCTCTTTGATAAATAATTTTATTTTCAAGTACTTATGCATTTTACAATGGTTTTTATATAATGCAATGATTTTTATGCACCATGATATGATAATCCGCCATTGGTGGACGATACTATAAAAAGCAGATTTAAGCGCTGAAACCATCATTTTTTTATTCTTTCCCTTTCAGTTGCGGCCCTGTTTGACATGAGCTTTATACATGATGAGCAAAGATGGTGATGTTCCTTTGTGTCCGGGTGGGTATGGGTGGTTTCTTCCACATGTTTGATAAAATTTATAGTTGCATACATTGTCCCGCATCCCTCGCACCGCTCCAGGGGCAGTTGCCCGATGGTCTCTTTTTTTATGGAAACAGTCCTTACATTGTCCAGATCAACCACCTTGATAATTTTGGTGGGACAAAGGTTGGCACAGGTTCCGCACCCATTGCAACGCCCTGGTTCTGGAACCACCATGCTTCCATTTTCAGTCTTTACCATTTTCAAGGCTTTGGCTTTTATAATTTCATTGCATACCCTGATACACAGGCGGCAACGAATACAGCCGTCAGGCGGTGGGATGACAGCAACATCAAATTCCTTTGCAAGGTTCCTGATCCGCAATGAATCCGGTGCCATCTGAAGCAATTTGTTAAACGCTTTTGTACGGGTGGTTTTCACCAGCTCTGAATTTGTCCTTATCTCAAGCTTTTCCTTAACCTTAATAATACAGGACAGCATAACCACATGTTTTCCAGCAGGGGAGGATACTTCAACACCACAAAGCTTGCATGAGCCGGACGGCTTCAGGGCAGGGTGAAAACATAAATGAGGTATTTTTATACCGTTTGCCTTTGCCACCTGAAGGATGGTCTGGTTTTCCTCGGCAGAAATTTTCTTATCATCAATGAAGATATCAATCATGGGCTGCATCCTGAAGATCTGAGATATAGTCTTTGAGATAATGAAGCTCCTTGTTTAAAACACTGACATGCTTTTTGACAAGATCTTCAAGGCTGAGCATCCCTTTGATCTGTCCTTCAAAAACCACTGGCAAGTGGCGGATCTTTGCCTTTATCATCATTCCCATGGCATCCTCAACAGTATCTTCCGGTTCAGCCACAATGAGTTTGGATGTCATAACGTCTTTGATCAAAATCTCATTCATATTTTTATCAGAAAAAATAATATGACACCGCACAAGGTCGCGCTCCGTGAAAATACCTTGAGAGGTACCATCTGTCATTACCACCAGAGCAGACACATTATAGCCTGACATCAGCTTAAGCGCCTGTTCCACTGTCTGGTCCTGGGTTATGGTATGAAAATGACCGGAATATTCTTCTAAAAGATCTTTTACTTTCATGATATCCTCATTTCTTTGCAAATGCTAAGATTAATCAATGCTCCTTAACCAATCAGTCTTAAACAATCCTGGGGCAGCCGGTGGGTGCCTTTAGCCTCCAGACTGACCTCAATTAAAGCATCTGGATCATTGATGGTGGTATCCGGGTCAGTTACAAGCCCATGAAGCCCGACAAAATCATCCATATAAGGCTCCCAGGCTTCATCCTCTGATTTTCTATACACCTCGATTTTATTTCCTCTCTGGAATTGCATGATGATTTCCTTTTATTTAACTTTGGTTAACAGGCAGTGTTTCAACATTAATCTTTGCACTTAACTTACGCTGGCAATTATTGCACAAAAGCCTGTTCTCAGTTACTTTTGTTACATCTGCTGTCTTCTGGGAAAGAAACTGCATATATTCTATGGATGGAAGCATGGCGTTGCATTCTTCACAATATTGAATCTCCTGTTTGTTCAAAATAGTGCCGCAAAGCTTCAGCATCCTTATACCATCCTCTTCTTCAATGACAATGGCGTTGTTTTCACAATTGGCAACACAGGCCCCACAGGTAATGCATTTTTCACTTGTTGCCCTGAAATCTGTTTCAGTCGGATCATCAAAATTCATATATCCGAATTGCAGGGCATCAATTCCCATCTTGTCCCGGCAGATCTCAACACACTTGGCACATCTTCGACAGATATCGCACCGAAGACACCTGGCTGCTTCCTGGCGGACACTTTCTTCATCATACCCAAGCTCTGCCTGCTGAAACATGGTTCGCCGCCGGTCCACATTCAGCATGGGCATTTCAGGACGTTTAAGAGTCATTTTCCGGCTGGCTGACATTTCAATGGGCCGTTCAATAGTATACCTGACAGGTATTTTAGGCATCCTTGGTTGAGGGATGTTATTCAGATAACGGTCTATGGATTCTGCTGCTCTTTTCCCGCCGGCAATGGCCTCAATCACGGTTGCAGGGCCGGAAACAGCGTCACCTGCTGCAAATACGCCCGGCATGGTGGTTTCCATGCTGGCATGATTCACTTCTATGGTGCCTCTCCGTGTCCAGTTCACCTGGTCAAAGGCTTCCATGCC
>JAHJDU010000382.1 GCA_018812385.1 Pseudomonadota bacterium | reverse complement strand
TGTATTAAAATCTTTCATTTCACGAAGTGCGACAGAACCAAATACGGGCCCGTCCTTGCACACCACCTGTTTGCCGCAGACACAGGCCCCGCAAACCCCGAACCCGCATCTCATATAGCGTTCCAAAGAGACCTGACAGGGAATATGAAAGGCCTCGCAAATTTTAAAAACATTATACATCATGATTTCAGGGCCGCAGGTATAGACCATGTCAAAGTGTTTGCCAGACGTAACTTGTTCTTCAAGGAGATCCGTGACAAGCCCTTTATGGCCGAAACTTCCGTCATCCGTGCAGAATAGTCTTTCCATGTTAAACCGGTCCGGGTATAAAATATGATCTTTTGTTCTTGCCCCATGAATAAAGGTTGTGTTTTTATCAAGCTTTTCCACCAGCGGAGCCAGAGGCGCCATGCCGCAACCACCGGCAACAACTGCCACCTGTGCGTCTGATTTAATATCAAAGCCATTTCCAAATGGCCCCCTGATGCCGACAAGATCCCCCTTTTCCAGGGCAATGGCTTTTTTAGAAAAAATCCCCTTGGCCTCAATGGTAATGGCAAATCTTTCCTTGGTATGAAGGGAAATGGTATAGGGCTTTTCATCAACACCTGGAATCCACACCATGATGAACTGACCGGGTTTAAAGGAAAGCGCATGATGAAAAAACAAGGTGGCATGGGTCTGATTTTCAACATATTTTTTTTCAACCCTGAGCATGATATGTTTCTGATCTGTAATAGTGTTCATCATCATCCTTCCCTGTGGGCCGCTCCAATAATATCTTCCATGCCCAAGTCATGATCCTTAAGCCAGGTTTCCATTTCCAATGCAACCTTTTTAAACACATCAATCCCCCGGTACCGGACCGCACTTCCAATCCCCACAAGGCTTGCCCCTGCCATGATGATTTCAATGGCATCCTTCCCCGTGGTAATGCCGCCAAGACCGATGATGGGAATTTTCACAGCCTTGTAAATATCAAATACACACCGGATGGCAACAGGTTTTATCATGGGGCCGGACAGTCCCCCTTTTTTAAAGGCCAGCACAGGCATTTTTGACTCAATATCAATCACCATGCCCGGGCCCACTGTGTTGATGGCACAGATGGCATCGGCTCCTGCATCCTCACATGCCCGTGCAATATCACCGATATCCAGGGCCTGGGGGGTCAGCTTTACAATGAGCGGGACGTTAATCACCTTTTTAACGGCAGATACAACATCATGGGAAGATTGTGGGTTGACCCCGAATATCATGCCGTGCTTTTCAGAATTAGGACAGGAAATATTAATCTCGATAAAATCAGGTTTTTTGGAAGATACAAATTCTGCCACCATCTGGTATTCCCTGACAGATCCGCCATAGATACTTGCAATTAAAGGAAAATCTCTTTTTTGAAGATCGTTCCATTCGTTTTCCATATTCAAATACCCGGGAGATGGCAGGCCCACTGCATTGATCATGCCATGGCCCAGATCAATCACAGTGGGGTTTTTATGCCCGTCCCTGGGCTCAGGACCGATGGATTTCATGGTGACAAGGCCGCAGCCGTTTTCATGGACTCTTTCAAGGATATCGTAGCTGTTCCCAAGAATCCCTGAAGCAAGAACCATCGGGTTTTTCAATATTTTCCCAAGAAACTGGATTGTCATTATACCTGCCCATTATTATTCATTTATATGTCTGGCAACTCTTAACATATTATGGCAATTTGAAACAATGAAGAAAAAAAATATTTACACCTTTAAGAATCTTTTTTTTAAATATTATGCTATAAAAACCGCTAAGGGCTCGCTCAAAAATTAATTGGCACCTATAATTCATGCGCCCGCTTTAACAGGAATTGTAAGCTGAATGAAACACAAAAATAATAATCTTATTTTAATTGTAAGCCTGCTTTTGATAACTGGTTTTGTGGCAACAAGTCTTGCAAGTTATTATGTTTCATTGGCTTCATTAAGATTACAGATCACTAAAAAAGAACTTCCTTTGACAAGTGATAATATTTATTCGGAAATCCAGAGGGATCTTCTTAGCCCTATTTTTATCTCTTCACTCATGGCAAATAATATCTTCCTGCGGGACTGGGTCATCAATGGAGAAAATGATGTAACTCAAATTACCCGCTACCTCAAGGAGATCCAGGACAAATATAATACCTTCACCAGTTTTTTTGTTTCTGAGCAGACAAAGACCTTATCAAAAAATATCAGCAAAGTTATGGCAGGAATATTTATTTCGTTGATAAAAAAGGGATGATAACACTCCATGGATCAAGCCTGCTAACAGATGTAAAACAGATGAGCGAAATTGAAGGAGTCCATTCTCTTGAAAGTGACATCTTATCAAAATCAGAAGGCCAATTCAGTTACAAACGAAGGGGAAAAACCATTCATTTAAACACAAGGTATATACCTGAATTTGATTGGTATTTACTGGTTGAACAGTCTGAAGAAAATAGGACAAGACAGATTTTTAAAGCCCTGTTGATAAACCTGGCAGTTTGTGCAGTAATTACACTTATTGTC
>JAHJDU010000381.1 GCA_018812385.1 Pseudomonadota bacterium | reverse complement strand
TTGGATTTTGACCTGCATTCTTCATTGATTTTTCTGATCTCCTCATTTTCCCGGGAAATCCTGGCTCCTATTTGATTAGCATCCCAGAATACCTGGACCCCATATTCAGCCTTGCCCGTAAATTTTTCTATTTTTGCCAGAAGATCATCATAATGGTCTTCAAGCCATTTTTTTAAATTTTCTTCTTCTGTAAATTTTTTATCTTCAATGATAATGGTGTCAAAGGAGGCTGGAACTACAACGCCATAGGTTTCCCAGGCTTTTTCAATCACTTTTTGATGGGTCATGACCCATTGGGCTACAATCTTTTCTTCATTAGACTGGTAGGGCTTAGCTTTGCAGTCATGGATAATGGCGGAAAGTTCTTTATGACAGAAGGTATAGACTTTATTGCCATCAATACCGATTTGGGCAAATTTTTTATCTTCATTGCCTTTGACTATGCAATAAAGATATTTTCCCTGTTTATTAAGAGAGCCTTGTTTAAAATTCTGGGGATTTTCTTTTTGCTCCTGCAAATCCAATGAATCCTGATTTTTTATATCCTGGTCTTTTATATCCTGGGTTTTTATATCCTGATCAGGTAAAGGCGGCTGTTTTTCAGCAAAGCCCAAAAATTCCCTGTTGATTTCCTCCTGCACCATCTTGTAAAGTTCCGGCATGATACTTTTTTTCACGATCTTTGAAATTACATCCCGGTTATTATCAAGAATGGTTCTGATCTGTTTTTGAAAAATCTGTTTTATTATCTCTTCCATGTTTTATTGCTTTTTTGCACTCCACTTAGAAGGATTGATCATCTGATTTATGACATCATCTACAATATCATCTAAACCATCTCTTACAGATTTGACAGTTTCCGATATCCCCTGCTGAATTTTAATCTCTTTTATGGCCTGATCCAGTTCCATTAATGCATTCCCAAGGCGATGGATCTCTTCTTGAGACAAAGACCCTTTTTCCATTCTTTTCATGGCCTGAAGATTCAAGGCTTCCTGTATAACTTCAACCAGAGCTATAACAAGACCTAGAACCCCATGCTTTAAATTTTTCTCATCAATATCAAGGGCCATGAGATTTCCTTAAAAATTATAGAATTAATCAGAATACATTCCCGTTCCTTTACATTTCATACAATAACATTTGGAAGCATCAAACCCAACCCCCTTGCATTTGGGGCATACAATTGCATTTTCTGGTATGGATACCACACCCATACCATGGCATACTATACAATAATTGCGTGATGTACCAAGTGAAACACCGGTTCCCTTGCAGCAAGGACATTTTTTTATTGGTTTCTTGACCCATTTATTTTTTTCCCCATTACACGCATAACATTTGGACCGGTAAGACATAATTCCAAAAGGGTCTAAACCTTTTCCCTTACAGAAAGTACAATCCATAAGAATTTTATCTTCTTTCTCTTCTAAAATTTTCATGATCAATCCCCTCTCTTGAAGATTTTAATTTATCCTTTATAAAATTCCATTTGTTCATTAAGCCAGATACGATAATTTCTTCGGTTATTTAATCTTTGATCCTCAAGAGATAGCCGTTGTACGTCAACATCTTTCATTGACACCCCTGTGCGGCTGTTTGATGATCGAAAGCTTTTTATATTTTTTGAAGTTTTCATATGCTTCATCCCGTTAATTTTCGGCGTTATATTCCTCTTAATCTTCGACATTGATGTCCTCCTTTTTTGTCTGTTTTTTGCATATCTTTAAATGCTGCCAATAACCTTCCTGTATAACTTCAACCAGAGCTATAACAAGACCTGAAACACCAAGCAAAGCATCCGGTCATACAAGCCTTGTTTCAAGCAAAGATCATATGGAAGAAGTTATGATGTTTTCATTCGATTGCTTTGCTTTAGCACTTATCCAGCCGCACCAGGGACATCCAGCAGTCATCAGATCGTCGGTTATAACTTTTTTTTCACACTGGGGGCAGTACTCCTTGGCCGTGAGTGCCTCTTGCCATGCAGGTGTTGAAAGCTTTGTTCCTGAAGGAAACTCTAATCCATATTTAGCTGCTGTCTCAAAAGATGACAAAGCTGCTCTGATTTTAATCCCCAGCAATTCAACACCGGCTACTGATACTGCGATATCAGCGTTAATGACCAGGCCTTTATCAAGAACCCTGTCAATTACATCTGCCAGGCTGCCAAAGTTTTCCCTGGATGGTTCCATTCCCATTTAATTATCTGCCTTTATATTAAAGTTGGTTTAATTTTCTATCATCTAATTTTCTAGACATTCTCATCCATATCATTTCTCTTTCGCATCCTTACCCGGTTGAATTCAGATATATTTCCATCCACATCCAGATTGACTTCAAAAATCCCCAGGATATCCATACTGTCCGGGATGGATTTTTTTTCAATCGCCTCCAGGGTCACCTGCCAACCGTCTCCATCAGGATGTGCACTTACAGTTGATCCTATCTCAAGTCCGGTAAGTGCCTCCAATTCCAATCGTGCTTTTTTTATAGCAGCAGCAAATTCAAGGGCCATGATCTTCTCCTTTTTTTTAAGTATATTATTTTCAAAATCAAAAAAATGTCTTTTAACTTATATCTTTTTTCAGCTTTCTTATCTCTTCCAGCCGTTCCATTAGCAATGTCTCTTTTTTTGTATAGTCATCCTCATTTATCTCTTCCATCTCAAGTTTCATCTGCAGCATGAGAAGTTCTTCTAAAACTTTAGCATCATCTGTCATTTCATTATAAGCTGATTCCTTTAATTTTTTTGCAAGCCAGATAGTTAACTTGATGGGAGATAATGCAATATCATCTAATATAAAGGCCATTTTACCACCTCACTTCTAATTCAATAAAATTACTTGGCGGGACAGGGCCTATGTATTTCATTTTCAATTGCCCTGCAAAATATTCATCGATTCTTTCAACTGCCTTGTCAAATTGCTTTTCATTTTTTTTTAAAACAAGAAAAACACTATTTACAACCATATTGTCTGCTATGATCTTGCTTTTCTTATGCTCGATCCAGAGACCATTTAAAAACTTGAATATTTTTTTCTCCAATTCTTCCTTTTTCTTTTTCAAAGCGTTTTCCACCATGTCTCCCAACCGAATCTGATCCCTTCGCAATCCACCATTATGTGAGTTTAAATGATCCCGAAGTCTTTGAATCTGTGGATTCTCATCAAGTATATGGTTGAAAATATTTTTAGAATCAACCCAGAAAACTTTAAGCCCCAGCTCTGATTTATCCTTTAAAAAATCCAGGTGCTCTTTTATTTTCAACTGTTCTGCTTTTAATACCTTTTCTCTTATTGTCTGGGTATCAACCCCTATTGTGCCGAATTTTACCGGCAATACTGTATGCTCCTTGAAAAGTTCTTCCATGATTTTCTGATGGGCCAGAGTATTTTTCCTGTTAACGGGAAAGTCTTCTGTCAGGGTTGGACTGACAACAGCACCCATACCATTAAAACAGACAATTGATACCTCGTCATTGACGTCTCCAATATCTTGCAAGCCTCCAATGCCTTGCATGCCAAGGCTCCTTTCATTTTCAGTATCCACGATGGCATAAATATATTGTTTCATGCTTTTGATTCCCCATTGATTTTGCATCTAAGCTCGTTGGACAGGTATTGAAATTC
The DNA here is from genome assembly GCA_018812385.1 of Pseudomonadota bacterium. Taxonomy (GTDB): domain Bacteria; phylum Desulfobacterota; class Desulfobacteria; order Desulfobacterales; family Desulfobacteraceae; genus Desulfobacula. Next base: position 2,325 of record JAHJDU010000381.1, on the reverse strand, counting down.
CCGGTCATTTTTTTTCCGGCTGAAAGCTTTAAAATATTTATTTACCAATAAAGGATCTTTTAAAGGAAAAACCAGGATATCCTTGTCAAGAAAATAAGCCACATTATGAACAGCACCGATAAAAAGAGCGGCTTTTTCTCCTTTTTTTAAGTTGTTATTAATCTGGCCGGCTATATAAATATCGCGTTTCTTAAGCAGCCTTGTTTTATAAAATTTGTATTTTAAATAATTTGTCATGGTTGAAAAAAACCGTTTTGACTGTAGAAGATTCATAAATAAAGCCTGCTCTTGCCGGATTAAAGCAATATCTTCGGTCTTCATTATTATTGCTCCTTTATCAACCAGATCTGACACCACCATGAAATTACGGCTTTCTTTTAAAGCCAGTTCATTCACAATTTTTTTGCCGATCTTACCTCCTGCTGCCAGGCCGTCTTGAAAAATCTTCATGTTTTTTATATCTTGTTCTTGAAAATAGTCCTGGATCCTGTCCCAGAACACTGAAATTGTCTTAGCATGCTGTTCAAGTCTTTTCTGAGAAAGAATTCTGTTTTTAACAAGCGTTATTTCATCCTTTGCCTTTCCAAGATCTGCACCAATATGAATTATGGGTACCCAAAAAAGTTTTCTCATAACACAACCGCATTTCCCCTCTCAACAGGCTTGACCCTGACACATTGTTCAATATCCTCTCTTAAAAATGAGCAGCCATTGCCGTTCATATATTCCATAACTATTTGATAGGATTTATTAAGTTCTTCAAACCTGCGGGCAAGATCTTTATTATGACTATCATTATCAGGATGGCAAACCTTGCTCAGTTCTTTATAGGACTCATTAATTTCAGACAGACTTACTTTTTCCGGCAAATTTAATGTCCTTCTTGCAAAATCAAGTTCCTTAAAATCTCCTTTGTGAAGGTCAAGGGTATAAAAGCTGTAAAATGGGAAAGGACCAACAATCTTGAAATTAATTTTGCCTTCAAAATATTCATCAAGATCTTCAATAATTTTTTCAAAAGTTTGATGATCCTTTTTATTGATTAAAAAGGCGAGACTTGCGATCATTGAATCCTGAGTAATATCGTTTGTAAGGATGTCTGCAGATAAATCCGACAAACGGTTATAAATAATTTTTCTATAAAAACTACGCCTTTCATCAAGCGCAGAATTCACCATTTTCCCAAGTTTTATCTGGGCTTCATAAATATCCGGGTTTGACCTGGCCTGTATTTCCTGTTTGAATTGTACAATAGCATCCAGCTCCTTGATTTCATTAAAGACCTGGCTAAAATTATTAAAATTGGCAATTAGATCCAGCTCAATCATATCCTGCAAAATTGTAAATTTCTTTCTGATCTGGTCATAGCTGCTTTTAAATATCTTTATAATCTGATTTGGGTCTTCAATCATTGTCCCGAACTTAAAAGGAATAATGCAGAATTTTTCCATTATTTTTCCAATTGTATCATGATGCTGCTTTAAATATTGTAAAAGCTCTTTCTGGGGCAATGCAGAAAAATCTATCATCTTAAAATCGCTTATGGCCAAAGAAAGGTTCCCATTATTTTTCAAATAGACATCCTGGTCGTCAAGTCCTTTACAAGTGAAATCTTGCCTGGATTCTGAAAACACGAATCCATATAAATATTGCCTTCTATTCATCTTGTCTGTCCTTTTTTAATGGCTTGTTCAAAGTGCTTCATCAAAATACTGAATTTTGTATGATCCTTTCTGCCTTTTTTGATAAATTCTTTTATGGCTGTCATGGCGGCTGTATTGCAGATCAATTCGATATCAGCCCCCTTTAATCTGTCTGTCTCATCGGCAAGGCGGTCAAAATCAACATTTTTCCCAAGAGGTTTCTCCCTTGTGTGGACTTTAAATATCTCTTTTCGGGCATTTTTATCAGGATTTTTCAGCTCAAGCTGGAAATCGAATCTTCCTGATCTCAACATTGCAGCATCGATCATATCAATTCTGTTAGTGGCTGCCAGGACAAGTATGCCCTTTAGTTCTTCTATCCCGTCCATTTCACTTAAAAACTGACTGATAACACGGTCTGTTACTGCTGAAGAGCCGGAAGCACCCCTTTTTGGAGTAAGACTGTCTATTTCATCAAAAAAAACAACACATGGAGATGCCTGTCTTGCTTTTTTAAAAATCTGCCGGATACCTTTTTCACTGTCCCCCACCCACCTTGATAAAAGTTCCGGTCCTTTGATGGAAATAAAATTCACACCGGATTCTGTTGCCACAGCCTTTGCTAGAAGGGTTTTGCCAGTGCCGGGTTCTCCATGAAATAAAATTCCCCTGGCAGGACGGG
>JAHJDU010000380.1 GCA_018812385.1 Pseudomonadota bacterium | reverse complement strand
GGCTTAAGATTACTGACTCAACTTTCGGAGTTGCCAGATTTGAGTGGGGTTTGCAAGGACTTAAGGCCAGTTGAGTTAATGATATATGAAACCTTTTATAAGGAAAATAAAGACCTGTGCAGATCATGAAATTGAATAATCTTTTATTATTGGTGATTCTTTTGATATGCCTGCCCTCTTTACTATGGGGGCAAGCCGACACCCAGGCAACTTCCGACGATAAAAATTCCCAGGCACAGTTTGAGCAGGCAGTTGAAGCTGCCAGAAAAAATATTGATTCCCAGGAAATGGATTTGGATGCAGAAAAACGAATGCTTAAGGAAGATTCAAATCAGCAACAGATTTACAGAACTCAAATCAATTCCCTTAGAAACTTTCTGTTCGTTCCTGATATCAGTATTTCCGTAATCGAAAAAGGTGTTGAGGGAATTGACATTTCATTATCTTTAATCAAATCAAAAATTCAAAGGATGACAGAAAAAGAAGGTAAGGCCAGACAGAATATTTCCACGGTAAAAGATAAAATCGATTTAATTGACCAAAGAATTCAGGAATCTGCTTCTTTTAAGGACAAAGATACGATCAGGGAACCCGGCATAAAGGACTTCAAGTCCTACCGATCGCTTTTGGAAAAACAGCTCACTATTTTTCAACGCATGTCAGATCTATTGACATCAGGAATAAAGACCCATAGCGATTTGCTAAAATCCCTTGAGGATATCCAGATGACGTTGAGAAAGGAAATCAAAGATAAAAAAGGGATGCTTTTGTTCCAAAGAAATGAAATCGAAATTAGAACCATCTGGTCCAAGGATTTTATAAAAGAAATGACCCTTTCCTTCGCAAAAGTCAGGCAATTGTTCACCAATGAATGGTTATCACTGAAATGGTCACATATAAAAGAATACTTAAATCTTAGAGCAGTGATGGTCATTTCTGCTTTTATGCTGTTCAGTTTTTTCTTTTCCCGGGGACTGTCCATATTAAGATATAAAGAAAGCTATCAGAATATCCTCACAAAGCGAGCGGGATATCCTCTGATTGTCCTTGAGAAGTCCCTGTTTCTTATTTTCTGGATACTGCTTGCGACTATACTTTCAAGAACCCAGATACATTTTATTTTTCCCGATTTTATTAATTTTTTTAAAACCTTTTTAATCGTAATTCTGATGACTAAAATCGTATCTGAGTCCATTCGACTGGTTGTCAACGACAAAGGACCTTTATTCTTTAACGCCTTATATGGCTGGAAAAACTTATTTGTCTGGGGAATCCGGCTGTATGCCCTTGTTTATTTATTAGCCTATCGGTTTTTCTCTTTTGATACCATTCTTTTGGCATTAATCCGGATTTTTTCAGAAATAGTGCTTGTTGCCGGTTTATTTTTGTTCTGGAAGGCCTATGGAAAAATGGAAAACCAATCTAATACCATGAGCATTAAATTGTTGAGTGCATGGTCAAAAATCGTGGTTATTGCAGGCCTTTTTGCCGACATTTCAGGTTACAGCCATTTTGCATCCTGGTGGTATATATCCTGGGGAGTATCTGTCGTGGTTATCTGCGTCTGTGTGATGCTTGTGTATTCAATGAAAGACATTGACCGTAAATTCAAGGAAAAAATTGAGCCCGAGTCCCAAAGTCCTTACGGCATGTCTTATCCATTTTATTGGGTTTTATCTAAGGGTCTTTATTTTTTTATCATTGTGCTTGCACTGACAGGACTTGCGTTTTCATGGAGTTCAAGTGATGCGTTTTTTGTATGGCTTTGGGAGATGTTCAATAAAAAATATATGATCGGGAAAATTGAATTGAGTATGGTAAGCTTTGCCTATTCGATTCTGATTATCTTTTTGACCTATCTTTTCATCCAATTATGGGAAAAGGTCATAGCCAGGCATGTTTTAAAAGAAAGCGGCCTTTCCACAGGAGCAAAGGGATCGGTCATTACCATTTCAACATATGCGATTTGGTCCGTGGGCATCCTGATCAGTCTGAGCGTTTTTGGACTGAATACGACATCCATGGCAGTTGTATTCGGGGCGCTGAGTATCGGGCTTGGATTTGGTCTGCAAAATATATTCAATAATTTTGTAAGCGGCCTGATCCTGCTGTTTGAACGACCCATACAGGTAGGCGATGTTGTTGAGGTGGGGGGAGTCTGGGGAGAAGTAAAGAAAATTAATGTCAGAGCAACCCTGGTTCAGACCTATACCAATTCCACTCTCATTATTCCAAATTCCGAGTTCATAAGTGCCCTGGTGACCAATTGGAGCCATAAAGATCCTTTCATCAGAAGAGATCTTTTGGTAGGAGTATCTTACGGTTCAGATACGGAGCTTGTAAAAAAGCTGCTGTTACAGGCAGCAGATTCAGTAAAAGAAGTATATGATTCCCCACAGAAACCCCGGGTGCAATTTATCAACTTTGGGGACAGCTCTCTTGATTTTCGATTGAGATTCTGGTCAGATATCGATAATTTTAT
>JAHJDU010000379.1 GCA_018812385.1 Pseudomonadota bacterium | reverse complement strand
TTCAAAGACTATCCCATGATATTGCATCCTGTTCAGAAATATCCTGGCCTTAAACCCAGTCTTTTTTGTTAATTTCTTTGGACATACACTCTGATAATTGATTGGGAGTTATATCAAGTTGACAGAAAATTTTATTTTCCAGGTTTAATGTGTTTTCCCACATGATCTGAATTCGGTCTTTAAATTCTTTCTTGCTCCCATATCGTAATTTTATGTATTCAAGCCTTTTATTCAAGGGCACCACCTTGTCGTGCAATATCCTTTTGTCAGAATAATTGACGATTTCCTGCTCTGAGACAGGAAAATCCGTTTCATAGGAATCCAAAATGACATGTTGACGTATGATATTCCCTACTTCAGGAAATCCCAGCTTGATTAACATCAGACCCCCGGTTTCGGAGTGATTTTCGTTTGTATCAAAACTTCTGGTTTTTGTTATGTCGTGGAGCAATGCTGCTGAAGTTGCCAGCCGGGAATCAAGATCAGGAAAATGTTTTTTCAGCTTAAGGCTTAAAAATAATGTCACATTGGAAACCATGATGGAATGATCAATAATATGATTCATCATGGCCATCTTTTTTATCAGTTTAAAGCATTCTTTTTTTGATGGTATATTCATGACCAAGCGCTTAATTATTCAAAAAGGTAAAATAGTATTGAAGTTATACCCCTTACTGTTATGATAGAAAAGGATTTTTTTAAAGGCTGGATAAGATTAAAATGTTAAAAAAAATAATTTCAGGCGGGCAAACCGGAGCTGACCAGGCAGCACTTGATGTTGCTATTAAATTCAATATTGATCATGGCGGATGGATTTCAAGAGGTCGCGGAACGGAAAAAGGCCCCCTGTCAATGAAATATCAATTAAAGGAAATGGATACAACAGATTACAGGGAAAGAACAAAACAGAATATCAATGACTCCCATGGGACTATAATAATTTCACGCGGTGAACTGACCGGCGGATCCAAACTTACCCAGAGTTATGCAAACCTTGTTGGCAAACCCAATTGTTATCTTGACCTTTTAAGCTTTGAGGAGTTTGAAGCAGCCATTATTTTAAAATCTTTTATAATGGAAAATAAAATTCAGACTTTAAATGTAGCCGGTCCAAGATTGAGCTATCATCCCGGGATATACATGGATGTGAAAATAATTCTTGAAACCCTGCTATATCTTTTTTTTCTTGATACACAGCAAGAAGATGTGATTAAAAACCACCTTTCTTCAGGACCTGTTAAAGAGGCTTTTCCCCAAACTATTGAAGATGCCATTGACTTGATTTGTGATGACCTGCCGCTTAAAACAAAAATATTTATTGCTAAATTTGAACCCCATAATATCAGCATTCTTTATTTTGGCATGATGGAATATTTAAGGCATCGCGTCGGATTTGACATGGAAAATAAGGTGCTTTTAAAACTATGTTCTTCTTATACGGTTGGGGATATCTATACCATTGAAGATGCAGTTATGGAGATTTTAAAACGATTGAAACAAGATCTTGAAACAGATCATATATTGCGGGTGGTTAAATGATACCGATTCGAGATAATCAACCCTCCAATTGTTTTCCTGTTGTGACCTATATTCTAATGGGAATTAATCTGCTGGTATTTATGCTGCAAATTCAAATTGGATTTAATAATGAAGCCTTTTTTTATGCTTATGGACTGGTTCCGGGTAAATACACAGTCCATGAAATGGCGCGGCATTTTTCACTGGGAAATCAATTATTTTCCATTTTTTCTTATATGTTCCTGCATGGCGGTTTTTTGCATTTCATCGGAAATATGTGGTTTTTATATATATTTGGAGACAATGTTGAAGACCATTTTGGTTCATTAAGATTCCTGGGGTTTTATTTAATTAGCGGCATTATTTCAGGATTTTTTCACTTACTTTTAAATCCTGTATCCATGGTGCCCACCATTGGGGCAAGCGGAGCCATTGCCGGTGTTATGGGGGCTTATTTTCTGCTGTATCCAAAATCGCGAATTTTAACCATTATTCCCATCATTATTATTCCCTGGTTTGTTGAAATTCCGGCATTTATTTTTCTTGGGTTCTGGTTTTTAATCCAGTTTATCAATGCTGCCGGAAGCGGCGCAGGATCGGGTATCGCATGGTGGGCACATATTGGAGGTTTTATAGCAGGCCTTGCACTGGTTAAGCTGAACAAAAAACTGCCACAAACAGGAACAAAACAGAAAATCAGCCGGTTTACCACCAAAAAGCATACGCCAAAGCTTCAGATGATTGTTACATCCGGCAGCCCAGACAGTCCGGATCTTTATGGAAATATTAATATTAACTCTATTGAAGCCATTGCCGGTACAAATAAAATGGTGACAATCCCATGGGGGTTTTATAAACCCTTGTACCGTGTTAAAATTCCTGCAGGGGTTAAGCAGGGAACCCGTTTAAAACTTTCCGGAATGGGTAAATCCATGCCAGAAGGAGTAAAAGGGGACATGTATCTTAGGGTGAATGTGAAAAATGCGATTTAAAAAGTTTATAAAAATAATAGCCTGGCTTTGTCTGGGGTTTGTCCTTATCTGCCTTTTTTTGTTCATCAATCTTCCCAATATTGTGGAACCGCAGATCCAGAAAAGACTGGCGCAATTTTCCGGCCCCAATGATGTTGAATTTGATATACAGAAAATAGGGTTTTTTAATACATCTATTTCCAAAATTCGGATCAGCAAGGCAATTTCCATTGATTCAATAAACATTGACTATGATATTAAAAATCTTTTATCCATTCATCTTACCAAGGTGACCATATCGGGTTTAAGCCTTCATGCAAGCCTTGATGAGAACAATGAAATTAAATTTGATGGCCTTAAATTTCCCAACACATCACCCAACACATCAAAAAAACAAACCAGCCAGCCTGATTTGTCTTTTTTGCCCTTTCTGCCGGATAAAATTGTTTTGCAGAATGCAAAAATCATCCTGCACGCATTGAATGAAGAATTTCTGATTCCATTTGATGTGCTTTCAACAATTAATTCAAAGGATGGGAAAATTCTTGCAAGGACGATGCTTTATCCTTTTGGATAAAAAATTGAGGCCCTTGTTAACTATGATATAATAAAGGGTGTTGAGTTTTTAAAGGTTGAAGGCAAGTCCTTTGACTTAGGGCATATTACCCCATTTATTTCAAAAAAAACAAATGGGGTACAATTGAAAGGGCAGGTTGACTTTAATCTGGAAACAGATTCCCCTAAAAAGAAATGGAAAATAAATTTGTCCCGGGCAGGCCTTGCACACCCATTTGAGGCGAGTCTGAAAGATTTTTCCAGCACTTTATCAATCGATAATCAAAGGATAAATGCCAGCGGTACATTCAGTCTGTCCCATTCTTACCTGCCTGTAACCCAGATGGAATATACCGGTACAATGGATTTTAACAATGATTATTATTTTGATTTGATACTCCATAACCGCAAGACAGAACCCTATCAAATTGTTTATGAATCAATTGCCGGCACCCTGAAAAACCTGCAATTAAATGCCAGGTTTTTTGGCACGCCATCCAAGGCCAACGGGCAAATCACCATTGACGTGGGCCAGGGCCGCATCCAATATCAAAAAGACAGCCTTATATTTTCTGATGCAAAAATAAAGTCGGATATTGCTGCTGATTTTACGGATGGAGGAAAGGGGGTAAGTTCAAAAATTACATCAACAGCAAAACATATCATGCTCAAATCAGAGCTGGTGGAGTCAACCTTTCCCGCTGTCAATCTTTCCGGATCATTTCTTCTTGATAAAAACAATACACCTTCGGCCAATATGTTATTAAAGGCCTCCAAAGGGGAAATAACATCCCCTGAATTTAAGACCAAAGCGTCCGGCTTAAACATTGAAGTACCGATCCATTATCCAAATATTGATAAAAAAGTATATGGCAAGTATTCCATTCTGAAAATTTCATACAATAATCAATATAATTTCAGCACTGCTGGTACAATACTTCAAACAGATTTAAAAGAATTTCAGGTCAGCGGCGGGGTAAGTCTTTTGACACTGCCTGATTTAAAAACTCAATTTAAATCAATTGTCGGGTTTGAAAAAGGCCTTTATGCATCCATGCGCCTTAACATAAATGATGGGACAATCCATATGCCGGATACGAACTTCACTGCAACAGGGATCAATACAATGGTGGAGTTAAATGATCTTCTGGCATTGGAAAGTGTTCCAGGGCAAGTTTTGACCATTGATTCAATTGAAGTGAATAAGGTAAAAATAGAGAATGCAAAGATTCGATTCACCATTGAAGATGGTAAATCACTGCTTGTGGAAAATATCCGGTTCAAGTGGTGTAACGGGCTTGTTTCAACAGAATCTATAAGGTTTCCCCAGGAGAATAATGCTTATTTTCTAACCCTTTATTGTGACCGGCTGGAAATGACACAACTTTTAAAACAGATGGGTGCATTTAATGCAGAAGGAAGCGGTACTTTGAATGGAAGGATTCCCGTAATTTATTCAGATGGTAATATCTCATTTGACAATGGATTCTTATTTTCAACTCCAGGCAGTGGCGGTAAAGTGGTGATTGCAAACTCAGACAGGATAATTGCAGGCATTCCCATGGACAACCCGCAATTTGCCCAGCTTGATCTGGCACAGGAGGCATTAAAAGATTTTGATTATCATTGGGCAAAAATTGTGTTTAACACCTTTGAAGACACACTTGATGTCAAAATGGAGCTGAATGGAAAGCCTTCAAAAGTTTTACCCTTTGAGTATCGAAAAGAGTTTGGGGGATTTGTCAGGGTTGACGCATCAAGCCCTGGATCACAATTTGAGGGGATAAAGCTGGATGTAAATTTAAAACTTCCCTTTAATGATGTGATGAAATTTGGTAATAAAATAAAATCAATTTTAAATTAAAAAAGGAGAGCCTATGACCAGAAATTTGTTTTTCATGGCATTGTTCCTGAGTCTTTTTATTTTTACAGGATGTCAGACAAGCCATGAAATTAAGGTTAAACCTGTTGAATCAACTCATCAGGTTGAAATAAAGCCTATTAAAGTAGAACCTATTCACATAACCATTGATATAAATGTCAGAGTTGAAAGAGCCCTTGAT
>JAHJDU010000378.1 GCA_018812385.1 Pseudomonadota bacterium | reverse complement strand
CAAAAGCCTGAACAAAAGCCTGAACAAAAGCCTGAACAAAAGCCTGAACAAAAGCCTGAACAAAAGCCTGAACAAAAAGAAAGCACACCCAAAAAAGCCAAAGCACAAAAGAATAGTTAACAGCTTTTTATTACAAGTTCATTCATTTTAGTGATTGTTTCATTTTTTTTGAAAAAAGAAAAACTTAAGCCAGTTCTTTTATTTTATCTTTGCTGAGATGTTTTAAATACAATTTGTCGTTTTCATCCATGAACAGGTCAAATAATTCAGGATCAAAAGATTCCCCCCGCTCTTCATGCATGATCTGGATGGCCTTTTTAAGGGGCATGGCATTGCGGTAAGGCCTTTCCGAAGTGATGGCATCCCAGAAATCTGCAATGGTGGATATCCTGGCTTCGATGGGGATATTTTTTTTGCTGATGCCGCAGGGATACCCTTTCCCATTCCATTTCTCCTGGTGGTAATAGGCTATATTCACAGCTATGGGTGCAATCTTAAGCTTTGATAGAAGCTTTTTCCCAATGACAGGATGGGTCTTGATATGGTCAAATTCTTCAACCGTGAGTTTGCCGGGTTTATTGAGCACTTCGTCTTTTATACCTATTTTCCCCACATCATGAACAATGGTGCCCATATAGATATCATTTACCAGGCTTTCGGGCAGGTTGGCCTTCCTGGCAAGATCCCTGGCATATCCTGCTACCCGCTCAACATGTCCGCCGGTATAGGTGTCTTTTGATTCGATAACTGAGGCAAGAACCATAAGGAAAACCTCAAGCTGTTCTGATCGTGTCTTTTCTCTTTCCAGCTTATGAAGGCTGAGGACATTTTTAACCCTTGCCTGAAGCTCCAGATGGTGGAAGGGCTTTGTCAGATAATCATCAGCACCGAGCTGAAGGGATCTTATCCTGTCATCCTGTTCCGTCAGGGAGGTGATAATAATGACGGGAAGGGTTGTTGTTGTTTTGTTGGCTCTGATGTTTTCAAGCAGGGTATATCCATCCATAATCGGCATCATTATATCTGAAATAACCAGATCCGGCAGGGTCCCTTCTTGGATGACCTCCCATGCCGCCTGCCCATTGGATGCAATAAACAATGTATATCCTTTTAATGCAGTGCTTAAAAAATCCTGAATACCATTGTTGTCTTCAGCAATAAGGATAACACCCATGGAATTTTTTGGGATGATTTTTTTTATGGTTTTCTGTGTGGAAAGGGTTTTATCCGATGCTGAAATCCTGATGATATCTTCATTGTTAATTTTAGCCAGGTCAGTCACTCTTCGATCTTTTTTTCTCCTGTTTTTTGATTCGTATTCGATATGCACGGTTCGTCGTTCTTTTGCCCGGTTTTCCATAACAGATCCTGCCTCCCGGGTCTCAAGATCCATGGGCAGTTTTATTGTAAAAATCGTTCCCTTGTTCTCAACACTTTCAACAAAGATGCTGCCGTGCATTATCTCAACGGAATCCTTGACAATGGCCAGGCCGAGACCCGTGCCTTCATACTTCCTTGTCCTGGAGCTGTCTCCCTGCTGAAATCTTTGGAAAATATTTTTAAGAACTTTTTGGGACATGCCAATCCCTGTATCCTTGACTTTAATAACCATCCAGTCATTCATCTTTTCCAGGGTAACTATGATCTTGCCATTTTCTGTAAATTTATATGCGTTTCGGATCAGGTTGTTTAAAATATCCTTGAGTTTTTCCTTATCAATAAAGACATTGCCGACCTGTGATTCACAAACGTAGTTAAGATCAATCCGGCTTTGATTTGTAAGCCCTTTAAAACTGGATACAATTTGAAAAATGTTACTATCAATATCGGTTTTTGTTAAAACAAGCCTTTCCATTCCTGCATCAAATTTTGACAATTTAAGCAGTTCATTTATTTTTTCAGTTAGATTCAGGGTTTGCAGGGCTATTTTGTTGATTATTTCCAGGAGTTTTGCAGGGATTTTTCCAGATTCTCCTTCAATCATAAAATCTGTCCATCCGCGGATTAATGTCAACGGGGTTCGTAATTCATGGGTGACGTTGGCAATAAAATCTTTTTTAATGCGGGCTGCTTCTTCCAGAGCGTCAACAGAATTTTTCAACTGTGCTGTTTTTAATGTCACACGATTTTCAAGGGTCAGGTTAAGGGTTATGAAATGGGACAAGATAAATATCAGCGAACTGAAGCAGATAAAGAATGCACCAAAAGGGTATAGCTGAATATTCAATTTTTCCGTTAGAACTGGATAATTCAAAAAGTAATCAATGGCTGAAAAACAGAAGAAAATAGTTGAAACAAAAAAGAATTTCATCTGGGTTTTCTTTATGGGATTTTTTTCTTCTTTTAATTTCT
>JAHJDU010000377.1 GCA_018812385.1 Pseudomonadota bacterium | reverse complement strand
TGTTTATTTTTTAAATTTGTTTTTTCTATACCTTCTGCAAATGCCTGGATTTCTCTTGCGCTGAACTCATTTAGCTCAAGCTTTGGCAAAAGATGATTGTTCTGATCTTTAAACGGGATGGAACCTTTTTGGGTGACGTCGTGAAAAACCTTGTCAGATAACTGTTCAAGTCTTGCAAGCGCTTTTGTTTGAGTTTTGTTCAAGTCAAGTTTTACGGATGCTTTTTGAACTTTTAAGGGAATGCCGGTTAATAAAATCAGATCATTCATCAGAAAAGACTGCCATTTCAATTGCTTAGGCAGGGTTTTAAAAATTAATTCTACCTGTCCAATAAATTTATTGGACAGGCCCTTGTCAGCCTCTGAAACAACAGATCCCCGTTCCCTGCTTCGCCTTATGGAATCAAGCTTTGACAACAATTTGTGGACCTTTTCAAGGAGGGTTTTGCCTACCGTCAAACACCAGGGATCTTTGCCCATCTCCACATCAATGATTTCGCCAGACGAATGCCGATTTGTAATCGTTTTACCAACCAGATAACTATTTTACCAATGGCAGGCCATTATATTTCAATGGCTTAAACAGAAAAATCAAATTTTAATTCCGGACAAATCAATATTTGGCGGATTTGGCAATATTGCCATTTCCGCCAAATGGTCACGAATCGCTCTATTTGTCGGAAATACCAATCCTGATATTTCCGACAAATGGTTTGTTCACTATTCTTTTTTTGCCAGCAGCTCAACAAGATGGAATACTTTTACAGGGCTTTGCCGCTTGTCAAGGCCGCCTTTCAATTGCATGACGCAGCCAGGGCAGTCTGTTACCAGTATGTCTGCTCCTGATGCCTCAACATTATCCAGCTTTTTTTTAAGAATTTCCGAGGATATTTCAGGAAAATCCACGGAATAAGAACCGCCGAATCCACAGCAGACATCTTCGCCCTTTGAGGGGACATAGGTATATCCGGCCTTTTGAATCAGGGCTCTGGGTTCATCTGTCACATGAAGTCCCCGGCACAAATGGCAGGGGGCATGATAGGTTACTTGTTTATTAATATTTTGACTGGCCTGGGGAAACTTATATACCTTATCCATAAAGGATGAAAAATCGATGATCTTATCGGTAAATAATTTAAGACCCATGGCAGGTTCTTTAGCCTCCCTGAAAATCTTTTCATAATTGTGAGTCAGATGGGAGGCACATGAGGCGCACAAGGTCAGAATATAATCATATTGTTCTGCTTCAAAGGCCTGGATGTTCTGAACAGCAAGCGCTTTGGCTGTTTTTTCTTCTGCTGCCATCATGGCAGGCAGGCCGCAGCAGGTCTGGTTCAAAGGAAAATCCACCTGGATATTGGCCTTTTTCAGCAGTTTTAAGAGGTCCTTTCCATGGTCGGGATAGATAAAATCCATGGCACATCCGGCAAAAAGAGCGATTCTAAGTGAAGGGTTTTCCAGTTTGGGGCTAAGGGTTTGCCAAAGATCCCTTAACGGGGTTTTCGCAATGGTGGGAAGACTCCTGAACCCATGGTCTTTCTCCAGGAATGAGGGCAGATGACGTATCAAAGGCCTGCCTTTTGCCATGGGTTGCTGGGCCAGATAGGCTGATCGCAAAATAAAATGAAACAGCTTTCTATTCTTCATCACCTTTGCCAGGAGAAAATTTTTAACCGGGGTTTTGCCTTCTTCTTTGATCACCCTTGCATAGGTCTTTTTGATGGGATCTGGAAAGATGTATGGCCGGCATGACCATGTGGGAAGGGCCTTCATGTTTAAGCTGAATTATCCATTCTCCAAGATCGGTCTCAGTGACCATAAAGCCTTGTTTTTCGATGAGGCATGATTTCGTAATGGTTCTTCCAAGAGATCCATGCCCGAGGATTTACACAGATCCCTCAGCCTGTCCTGGTCTTCTGAATCCAGGCCTGGGCATGCCAGGGTTTTCAAATTTTTCTTTTTGTTCAGGTCAACAGCATACTGAAGAGCGTTGGAAACTGAAGATATTTCATGGACAATGGTTCCCACGGCAACAGCCTTTTCTGTCATTATCTGGATTAAATTATTTTTTTCCATTCTGTGTTCCCTATAAAAAATAGTTTTATCCCTGGGCCACAAAACTTAACCTGCTATAAGATTATCCCTAGTTATACCATATAAAGAATGGTCAATGTCACAAGGCTGACGATATCAAACACAAAAGAAGGCGCCAGAAGAAAATAGGCTGTCCTGGATAATGTTCTGGCATCCAGTTCCAGGCGGGGGCCGACATAATACCCCAGAAGGATCAGAAAAAATAGCTAAGCTTTTTTTTCAAAAAAATAATGGATTCGAGTTAGAACCTTATCCAGGTGAATGTGCATTTTTTCACGGGCAAGCTCAGGGTTTTTATCCTTGATGGCCTGGTATACGGCCCGATGCTCCTCCAATATATCCCAGCTTTCATTAGTCTCATAACAGATGCCAACGGTACTCTGGATGAGAGCATATATGGAAAACATTAAATGGGTCTGAATCTTATTGTGGGCTGCGCTGGATATTGCAAGATGAAATGCCGCATCATCATCTATAAGGCTCTGTTTTTTCGTGATCCCTTTTTCCATGGATTCAAGGTTTTGCCTCAAAAGTTCGATATCCTCTTTTGTTGCCCTTTCAGCAGCGTAATAGGCATTCCAGGACTCCAGGCACCTTCTGACATCATGTACCTCCAGAACAGTGTCCATGTCCTCTTTTAAAAGTTTGCGAATAGGCTCGATAAAGCCTTTGGGTACAATGGATTTCACCCGGGTCCGTTTTCTCTGGGAGATTTCCACAAACCCAATGGTATCGAGGATTTTCAATGCTTCCCGCAATGAAGACCGACTCACACTAAAGAGACTCATCAGCTCCCTTTCCGAAGGAAGCGGATCTCCAGGGTTTAAATTGCCCTTAATGATGTGAGATTTTATCTGATCCACAATCAAAGTTGAAACTTTAACTTGTTTAATTGGTTGATAATCGGGATGATTCATTTATTTCACCATTATTGTTTTTTTGTACCTGATTTACATTAAGGATTTCTGACAAACCTATAATGCCACGAAGCTTTATGTATAGTAATATCCATCTTTTGTCCAATAAAAGAATTTAATTTTTCAGACCCCGTTCTCAGCCATATTTTTCAGGATCTGATACCGCTCCTGGAACTCCTTTTCTATCTTTGACCTCAACCGCCTGGACTCTTCAGGAAAACTTTTCTCAAGGGCGGCAAAACGATTCTCACCCGCCAAAAACTCCTGCAGACTTCCGTCCGGGGCCTTGGAATCCAGGATAAAAGGATTTTTGCCCTCATCCTTTAAGCTGGGATTATACCTGAACATTGGCCAGAATCCCGAATCCACGGCAAGTTTTGCCTCCAACTGAGTTTTCCCCATTCCTTTTCTAATACCATGATTAATGCAAGGTGCATAACAAATAATCAACGAAGGCCCGGGATATCTTTCCGCTTCCACAAACGCCTTCATGGTCTGCTGTTTGCTGGCTCCCATGGATATGGATGCTACATAGGCATGGCCATAACTCATGATCATTCTGGCAAGGTCTTTTTTACCGACCTTTTTTCCTGAGCCTGCATATTTGGCAATGGCACCCATGGGAGTTGCCTTGGAAGACTGACCACCCGTATTGGAATAGACCTCTGTATCCATCACCAGGATGTTGATGTCATCGCCCGATGCCATTACATGATCAAGGCCGCCATATCCGATATCATAGGCCCATCCGTCACCGCCCAGAATCCAATGGGATTTTTTTACAAACAGGGCCTTGTCTTCCTGGATTTCATCCAGCAGGGCATTCTCATTATTCTCTGTCAACAATGCTTTCAGCTGATCTCCAAACACCTTTGACAATTCGGCATTGTTCATATTACCAAGCCATCCCTCCAGGGCGGTTTTGATCTTCTGGGAGATATCCGTCCCAAGGACCTTTCGAATCTTGTCTGCCAGAGCATCCCTGCGGGTATTGTATGCCAGCATCATGCCATACCCATATTCAGCAGCATCTTCAAAAAGAGAGCTGGCCCATGCCGGTCCATGGCCGTCACTATTAACGCAATAGGGCGAGGATGGCGCAGAACCACCCCAGATTGAGCTGCAGCCTGTTGCATTGGCAATGGTCATTCTCTCACCAAACAACTGGGTTAAAACCTTAACATAGGGGGTCTCTCCACATCCTGCACATGCTCCGGAGAATTCAAGCAAAGGTTTGTACAGCTGGCTTCCCTTTACAGAGTCACGTTTAATCAAACCTTCCTTAAAGGGAATTGTCAGGGAAAATTCATGGTTGGGAATCTGTTTTTCATTCTGGGTAGCCAGGGGTTTCATGACCAGGGCTTTTTCCTTTGACGGACAGATATCAGCGCAATTACCACAGCCCAGGCAATCCAAAGTGTTGACCTGTATCCTGAAGCGATATCCATCCTTGAGCTCTTTTCCCTTGGCTGCAGCGGTTTCAAAGGTAGCAGGCGCCTTTGCAAGCTCCTCGTCTGTCGCAATGATGGGAATAATAGCTGCGTGGGGACATACAAAGGCACATTGATTGCACTGAATACAATTGTCGGCAATCCACTCAGGTACATTGATGGCCACACCCCTTTTTTCATACTGGCTTGTGGAATTGGGGAAAAAACCATCCGCCGTAAAAGCACTGACAGGAAGGCTATCCCCTTTAAGGCTCTGGACAGGCCGCATGATATTGTCAACATAGTCAGTGACTTTTTCAGGCTGTGCTGGTTTGCCTGAAGCCTGTGCCCATGAATCCGGAATCTTGATCTCCTCAAGATTGCTCAGGGTGCTGTCCACGGCATTCATGTTCATCTCAACAATCTTGTCTCCTTTTTTGCCATAGATTTTTTTAATATCTTCCTTTAACAGCTCAATGGCTCTTTTAAAGGGAATCACGTTGGCAAGCTTGAAAAAACAGGTCTGCATGATCATGTTGATACGATTTCCCAGGCCTACTTCCATGGCAATTTTGACGGCATCAACATTATAAAATTTCAGTTTTTTATCATGGAAAATCTTTCGCATGTCCCCTGGCAGTTTTGTGTCCATGTCCTGGGCAGTCCACTGGGAGTTCAGCAAAAAGATTCCTCCTGGCTTAATCCCCTCTAAAACATCATAGAGATTCACGTATGTGGGATTGTGGCAGGCCACAAAATCGGGTTCATTAACCGAATAGGTTGATTTAATGGGTTTGTCACCAAACCTTAAATGGGAAATAGTGATACCTCCGGACTTTTTGGAATCATAGGCAAAATACCCCTGAGCGTATTTATCCGTATTATCTCCAATAATCCCAATGGCGCTCTGGTTAGCGCCCACAGTGCCGTCAGAACCAAGCCCCCAAAATTTTGCCCCTATTGTACCATCCGGAGCTGAATTAAAACCAGGTTCCACTTTAAGGGAAAGATGGGTCACATCATCTGTAATACCAACAACAAAATGTTTCTTGGGCTTGACGGATTTCATATTGTCAAACACTGCTTTGACCATAGATGGATTAAACTCTTTGGAACTTAACCCGTATCTGCCGCCAAGAATGGCAGGGGGTGTAATACCGACTTCTATGAATGCTGCGCAGATATCCATATAAAGGGGTTCTCCCACGGCACCTGGTTCCTTGGTACGGTCCAGGACGGAAATGCTGGATACAGTGGACGGGAAAGAGGCCAAAAAGGAATTAACATCAAAGGGCCTGTACAGACGTACCTTAACAAGCCCGACCTTTTCACCGTTCTGCACAAGCTTGTCCACGGTCTCTTCAATGGTTTCGCATCCAGATCCCATGGCCACGATGACATGCTGCGCATCTGGATCTCCCACATAGTCAAATAAATTATAAGATCTGCCCGTGAGATCTCCCACCTTTTTCATGGAGGCCTTTACAATTTTGGGCACCCTTTCATAGTATTTATTGGCTGCCTCCCTGCATTGAAAATAGATATCAGGATTCTGGGCAGTTCCTCTGGTATTGGGATTTTCAGGATTGATGGCTCTTTTTTTAAAGGCTTTGTATTTTTCCCAGTTGAACAGGGATGCCATATCTTCATAATCAATGACATCAATTTTCTGGATTTCATGGGAGGTCCTGAAACCATCATAAAAGTGCATAAATGGTACGCTTGCCTCCATGGTAGCCAAATGAGCCACCAATGCAAGGTCCATGGCTTCCTGAACAGAATTGGAAGCCAGCATGGCAAACCCTGTCTGCCGCGCAGACATGACATCGGCATGGTCACCAAATATGGAAAGAGCATGGGCAGAAAGAGCCCTTGCCGTTACATGGAAAACACATGGAAGCAACTCACCGGAAATTTTGTACATGTTGGGAATCTTCAGCAAAAGTCCCTGGGAAGCAGTAAAGGTCGTAGTCACAGCACCGGCTGTAAGGGCACCGTGAACTGCACCGGCAGCCCCTGCTTCAGACTGCATCTGTTTAATATTCAGGACCTGTCCGAATATATTTTTTCTACCTTTTACTGCCCAGGAATCGGCAATTTCACCCAAAGGGCTTGAAGGGGTAATGGGATAAATGGTAGCTACCTCGCTCATCCCGTATGCCACATGGGTTGCTGCTGTATTTCCATCAATTGTCTGCATGTTTTTTTTCATTCATTTCACCTTATTTAACAATATTTTTTATATGATTTTATTATTCTTTGGGTTTAGCGCCTGTAACAATCTCAGAGATGTGACAGACCTTTGTTTTTAAACCAGCTCTGCGAACACCGTGGGACAGCTGAATCATACAGGCCGGGCAGGAAGTCACCAGAAAATCCGCTTCAGTTAACTCCACATTTTTCATTTTTCGATCCAGCACCTTCATGGAAAGATCATAGTGTGTTAATGCGTATGACCCTGCACCGCCGCAGCACCAGTCAGCTTCCGGCATCTCCCTGAACGTAACTCCTTGAATATTCTTTAAAATTTCCCGATTTTCCTTGGATATCCCCTGTCCACGAACGGCATGGCAGGGATCATGAAAGGTCACCACAATGGGTGATTTGGTGGAAGGAGCTACATATCCATTTTTAAAAATAAATTCCACCATGTCCTGGAAAAGGGGAGTCTGGGCCTGGACAAGGTCCTGATTTTTTTCATCGCCTTGAAATACTTTGGGGTATTTCTTTAAAAATGAGGCACAGCTTGAGCAATCCGTGACAATTACGTCAAAGGATTGGGATGAAAAGGCTTCAAGGTTTTTCAATGCCAGTTTTTGAGCTGCATCAATATCCCCATAGGTCCATGCCGGCAGTCCGCAGCAGCAATTGTCAAGGACAGTCACTGTTTTACCAATTTTTTTCAGTATTTTTAAGCTCTCCTGCCCGGCTTCCTGCTGGATAACATCAACCCCGCAGCCAATAAAATAACCAATGCGAAGCGTTTCTCCCGTGCCTGGGTATTCACCTGGCTTAACAAGCCCCCGAAAAGGAACTGGAGGAAGTTTTTCAACAATATTTTCAGCCTTGGCAAAATCCCTGCCCAGGATCCTGAGGAGACCCAGGGCTTTGGCAAGCTTTGACATGCCTGAATTTTTCCCAAAGGCTGCTGCCCGTGCTGCCATGTGCAATCGCCTGGGATAGGGAAGCAGCTGTTCAAACAACAGCTTGTGGATGGGTTTTCTTCCTACTTTTTCCAGATACTCTGCCCTGCCCTTAATGACCAGATCGGCTGTGGGAACGTCAGCCAGGCAGCTGGCAGTACAGGCTCCACATCCCAGGCAGTTAAACAAAGGATCTTCCAGTTCCCTGGTCCATTGAACACGATCTTCAATAATGCCACGCATTAATGCCAGTCGTCCTCTGGCAACACCGGATTCATGGCCGGTTGAACGAAATACAGGGCAGGCCTCCTGACAAAAACCGCATTTATTACATTGGGAAATTGCATCGTAATCTTCAAAAATATTCATCGCCCATACCCCTTCTTGATCTGGCTTTAAACCTCATATTGTTTCTTTCCGGGCATACGTCCGGGTGCAAACAATGAATGGGGATCCAGGGCCTTTTTGATCTTGTGCATCATGGCCCATTCTGGCCGTGGAAATCCTCCAAAAACATCCTGTTCACGGCAAAAGGATTCCGGGGCTTTTTCAAGGTGCACATGCCCGTCAAGGGACATGGCCCCATGGGTCAATGAAGTCCATTGATCTCCATCCAATGAATCCAGAGCACTGAATATCCTGCCGCATCCAAAATCAAGGAGCCAGTCTGACATCCTTGCCTGGGTCTTGATCCCATCGATAGAATTGATAACATTGATAAGATCCAGCATCTTTCCAGTGGCTGTCCCCAGCTTCAAGGTATAAGGAGCCATTGCAATTTTATTAAAAATATCTTTAAAACACCCGTCAATCAAGAGATAATCCCAGGTTTCCAATTTCTTTAATTTGTGTTTGCCCAATAGGAGGGAGCATTGTTCCACCTGGTGTTCAACAACATTGGCCATGCCTTCAAAACCCACGACCATTTTCCACTGTTTTGGGAATTGATCTGGAAATTGATCTGGACCATTATCTTTTGGAATATTATTTTCTGGAACAGCTGCTACAAAGGCAGGGAACAGATTGGCATTCATAAGCTCCAGCACAGCTCCAAAACAATCATCCAGATTTCCTGTCATGGATAAAGCCTTGCAGAGTTCAGGCCTTGTGGAGACTCGCCAGGTGGCTTCGGTGATTATTCCAAGGTTTCCATTGCTTCCAGTCATAAGACGGGTCATGTCATATCCGGCAACATTTTTAACCACCTTGCCTCCAGTGGAAATTATTCTGCCCTGGCTGTCAATATATTGAAGCCCCAGTAAAAAATCCCTGGGAGCCCCATAAAACATACGTTCAGGACCGCTGGTTCCCATGGCGACCAGAGAACCCGTGCTGGCCTTACTGCCAAAAAAAGGCGGGCGCAAGGACAGCCACTGATTATTTTTACCCAGAATCTCCTGAAGTTCATGCAGGGATATTCCCGCCCCCAGAGTGATATACAGGTTGTCAGAGTCATACTCAATGATATCTGTCATGGCAAGTGTACTCACAGCCGTAACATTCTCTTTGCAGAGATTTCCATAATGACTAAAGGTATCGGCCCCAACAGCAATTACAGACTTGCCAGCATTTTTTGCATTTTTAATGGCAGCAATGGCTTCAGGAACCCCTTTACAGGATGCCCCCCCCAGACGTTTCAATATTGTGGGCTCAAAAGATTCCAAAGGCTGGCCAGGCGATTTGGAAAGAGGGATCACCTTATTTGGGTTGAATACGTTTCCCGGATCAAAGGCAAGTTTTACTGTTTGCTGGGTATTTAGATCGTCACCGGAAAAAATCATTTTCATGGCCTCTTGTTTTTCCCGGCCAATACCATGCTCGCCTGATATGGTACCACCCAGCTCAACGCAGGCTTTCATTATATCCCATCCAGCCTTGTGCACCTTTTCCAATTCTCCTGGATTCCTTGAATCAAACAATAAAAGAGGATGCATATTACCGTCCCCGGCATGGAAAACATTACCAACCCGGCATTCATGTTTTTGGGCAATGGCCTTGATCTGCTCCAGGGCTTTGGGCAAATTGGTTCTGGGTACAGTGGCATCGTTTACAAGGTAATTGGGGGCCAGGCGGGCAATAGCGCCAAAGGCTCCTTTCCGGCCCTGCCATAACAGGTTTCGTTCCTCTTGATTTTTGGCGATCTTGATGTCCCGGCACTGGGTGGTCATACAGATTTCTTTAATCTGCTCAGCCTGCTCCTTAAGCCCAACTATCATTCCTTCAACTTCAATAAGCAATACAGCCGCCGCATCCAGAGGGTACCCACATGGAATACTGGCTTCAACTGCTTCAATTACTAAGGCATCCATCATTTCAAGGGTATTTGGGAGAATTCCGGCTGATATGATTTTTGAAACAGAAAGGGCAGCTGCCTGGATATCATCATAAACAGCTAACATGGTTATAACGGATTGGGTTTTGGGCAAAGTACGCAGAGTCAGCTCCGTAGTAATGGCCATGGCTCCTTCGCTGCCTACCATTAGACCACGCAGATCAAACCCGGGAGGATCCAGGGCTGGCCCACCTATTCTCAGGATTTCGCCGTCCGCCATCACCATTTCCATGCCCAGGATATGGTTGGAGGTGACACCATATTTCAGACAAAGGGGGCCCCCTGAATTTTCTCCTGCATTTCCGCCAAGAGTGGCCACTTTCTGGCTGGCCGGGTCTGGAGCGTAAAAGGCACCAACCTTTGCCAGGGCCTGTTGTACTTCCAGATTGGTCACCCCGGGTTGAACAACGGCATATCGACTTTCAGGGTGAATGCCCAGGATCTGGTTGAATCGAGACATGCAGATCACAAGACCTTGAGTGACTGAGATGGTGCCGCCGGACAAATTGGTACCAAACCCCCGGGGAACAATGTCAATTCCTTCTTTATTGGCAGCCTTTACTAATTGGGAAACCTCCCGGGTATTAGCCGGAAACACGACAACCCCGGGATTCCCTTTTACCAAAGAAGCATCATAGGAGTATAGTTCAATGCCGGTATTGGTCACGGACACATTGGATTTGCCTACTATTGTTTCCAATTCACGAATAAAATGTTCATTGGCCATAATTTCTCCCTATATAGCAGGGCGGTTTATCACACCCGCATTCCCTTGAATTTTATTCCATTGAACAGCCAGAAATGCACCTTTGTCTAAGTAACTGAATTAATTTTGCTCTTAAGCGTCGCGTTTTTATCCCCTCTGTCATCGATTTTCAAATCAACAACAATACGTTTCGCCCCCTGGTCAAGGTGGGCCTGGCGTACCTGTTTGACCAAAGCAAACAACGAATCCATGTCAGGGACTTCAATAGCGGTGGACAGGCCGCCAACACTATAGGTATATCCTGAATCTTTTATCACTTGAATTCCTTTTTTCACAAAGGATCCCAAGCTTGTACCTTCGCCTATGGGGTATACGGACAATTGTGCTAGAATCATTTTATCTTCTCTCCGGATTTTACAGAAAAATGCTCTTTTATTTACTAATTTTATTAATTCATCGTATTTTCATTACAATTTAACGAAGAGGTTGTCAACTATGGGGACCCGCAGAATGATGGTTAAAAACCCGGGTCCCAATGTCAATAACATCAACAGGTCAATGCTTATTTAGTGCCCGACCGAAAACCGCCAATTTTCCCGATTACTGCGTTGGGTTCAACCAATCTTATAAAATCGGGTTAATCCTCGAAATACTCAATGTATTCCTCCGGTTAAAATTATCACCCGCCTTGTACTCAGAAAAATTTTCAGGTTTTCGTCCAGACACTATTTAGCATCGGCAGCACGAATCTCTTCCATGGTTCTTAAAATCTGCATGGCATTTTCATATACGGGGGTATCCACCATTTTGCCAAGATAGGTAACTGCGGCTGTGCCCTTTGCTATACCCTCTTCTTCAAATACTTTTTTTACGCCCTCTGCCCATTCAATACTGGCTGCAGAGGGGGTATAAATCTCATGGGAGGGTTCGATCTGACTTGGATGAATCAGCATTCTGCCTTCATATCCCATCTGACGACCTTCTTCAGTGCTCTTTTTATACCCTTCTGTATCCTGATACGCCACATATGGGCAATCAATGGCAACGCATCCGGCAGCCCTGGCTGCAACGGCAGTGTGAAAACGTGCATAAAGCTGTTCTTTGCCTTCAGATGTCAAGGTAACCCTCATGTCTTTGGTGAAATCCACTGCACCAAATATCAGGGAGTTGACCCTGGGGCTTGCAGATCCAGCTTCATAGGCATTGATAACTCCTTTGGCCGTTTCAATGAGCAGCTGGATGGCAACAGAGCCGACTTTCATACCCCTTCTCTGTTCCAGTTCTTCAAGTTTCCAGGCCAGACGTTTTACATTCTCTCCGCTTCCGCACTTTGCCAGGCAGACACCATCAAGACCAGGATAGACAATAGCTTCGAGGTCGTCATTGGTCATCTCTGTTTCCCAGTTATTAACCCGGACATAGAGATATTTTGCCTTCTGTGACGCTCTGCTTGAATCAAGATATTTTTTGATCTCTTCACGACCCTTGGCCTTTTCCGCCGGGGGTACTGAATCTTCAAGATCCAGAGTTAATATGTCTGCTTCAATGCTGACGGCCTTGCCAACCATTTTTTCGTTATTGCTTGGTACATAAAATACAGATCTCATAACTGCCATGATAATTTTCTCCTTTTAATATAATTTGTTATTTAATTATGCTTTTTTAATTATGCCTGATTTAATTATAACCTGATTTAATTATAATTGGATCAGTTCTTTAATTTTAGGGGCAATCTTTTCATGGCTGTCCACGATGTGGGCTCCTGCCTTTGTCAATGCGTCCATCTTGCCTTGAGCCGTCCCTCTTCCTTTTTCAACAATACTGCTGGCATGGGAAAATCTCATACCCTCAGGTGCCCAGGCTCCTGCAATAAAAACAACAAGCGGTTTTGTAAACTCGCCCTTGGCAACACACTCGGCTGCTTCCTCTTCAAGGGTTCCTCCGATTTCACCAAAAATCGCCACTGCCTTTGTCTGGTCATCAGTCTCAAACATTTTCAGGATATCAGCCATGGTCATCCCCAATACGGGTTCTGTACCTATGTGAAGAGCTGTGCTGATACCAAGTCCTGCTACCTTGAGAGCCCAGGGCACCGTACCGGACTGCCCGCCGCTGCGGGAGATAACCCCTACTGGACCCGGATCAAATAATGCTCGAGCCCATTCCAAACTTCCGCCCAGCCAGCCAATGGCGGCCCTGCCCGGACTGATCAGCCCTAGACTGCCAGGTCCCAGAAGTTTTACATCATTTTTCAAGGCATAATGGACCATTTCAATAACATCCTGAATCGGAATACGCTCCACCGGAGAAACCACAAATTTAATGCCGGCATCAATGGCTTCATAAACAGCGCTTTTCAAAGCAGGACCAGGGATAAAGGTAACTGCGGCATCAATCATTCCAACCTTCTCGATGGCTTGTTTTATAGTATCAAACACTGGAATCCCATGGACCTTCGCGCCTCCGCGACCCGGTGTCACACCAGCCACCACCTTTGTACCATACTCTTTCATAAATTGTGAACGCAGGGAGCCTTCTCTTCCTGTCAGCCCCTGTACAACAACCTTTGTGTTTTCATCCAATAATATGGACATTTCTCCCCCCTGCTAATTTGTTCCGTGTCTTTGCCTGTATTCGGATAACCCTTTGATAGGCACCTCAATGGTAATGGCGCTATTCCCCCTGAACCAGCATGCATATTCGCAGGCCAGGCATTCTGTTCCTTTGCGTGCCAGCTCATCAACAGAGTCTTTCACAAAGGGTTTTCCATCTTTTAAACCCAGAATACCCCTGCTGAAAGTTTTACAGGCCTCCACGCAGGCATGGGTTGTGCAATCATCACATTTGGATTCATCTATAATGATTTTTATTGTTCTTTCATGAAATTCCATTTGTTTCTCCCTCTAGGATACTGACTTTTTTGCATGATATTCATCGACCAGCGCCTTGACCCTGCCTGCAATAAATGTGGCATCGTAGACATGCTCTCGATCATATATTTCTATCCTGGCATTCAAACCTGCCAGCCCTTCCTTTAAAATCTTCTGGGATTCTTCCTCCTTGTTTCCACACAAAAGCAGAACAACGGGAAATCCGACAGGTTTTTTGGGCAGCTCTTCCCTCAATGCCTTGACAACCCCATGGGCATGGTGCCATTGTTCCTGATTAGCCATCATGAATCCTGCAAGAAAATATGCTTCAATACCTGGCTGGGACATAATCAGTTTAGTGGTTCTATACACTTTGGATGCCGTTGGATTTCCACTGGTATCTGCATAATCCGCTATTTTTAATCCCCCCCTGTTAAGGGCATCCATACCGATCATGGCAGCACCGCCGCCAATGCCGTGATATCCCACATAACCGCCTTGGGCTACCTCTTCAGGTGTTGCCATCTCAGCAACATAACTTGTGCCCCTAAAATCACTGGCCTCAAATGACCAGCCAATGAGGTCAAATTCAGTAGGTTCCTTGAGAAATTCACGACCGATTTTAATCCCCAGTTCCGGGTGTCTGAAAAGGGCCTGGTCATCAACAGCCATGCGGCAATCTGCTGCCAGAACCCTGTTATCTGCTGTTAATACAAGCGGATTGATCTCAAGACTACGACAATCCATCTTCTGGAAAATCTTAAAAAGCTTGAACACTATATCTGCAATCTGCTGCAAAGGCTTGCCCGTAACTCCCATTGATGCCACAAGGTTTAATGTATCATAGGGCATTAATCCTTTGATTACATCCACATTCATTATTGCAATTTTGTCCTGGGATACAGATTCAATATCCATGCCCCCTTCAGGGCTGAACATCAATACCGGCCCCCTAACCTCCTGGGCGGAATTAATAATAATCCCGGCATAAAATTCCTGGACAATGTCCAGTTGTTCTTCCACCAGAACCTGTTTAACTTTAAGCCCCTTTATATCCATTCCTAAAATTTCCCGGGCCAGGCTTTGAGCCTGTTCCGGTGTGTCAGCAAATTTGACCCCACCGGCTTTCCCCCTGCCTCCGGCAAATACCTGGGCCTTGACCACAACAGGTCTTGCCAGCTTCAGCGCTGCCGCTTTTGCTTCTTCAGGGGTATTGGCCACTATACCTTCAGGGATGGGTATCTTGGACTGTTTGAAAAATTCTTTGCCCTGATATTCTAAAAACTTTGCCATTTATCCTCCATAACCAAATATTGATTTTTTTTCCCAGCATTGTTTTTTTACTGAAAAATTACCTTTGGCCATAGACCAGATAACAATCCGTGCCGCTTGCTATCTGGTCTGACCTGATACATAAAAACACATCAATCCAATATTGTCAAATAGTTTTTTCGGGAAAATACCGCTTTCCTTTAAAACAATTCTGATATTTTCTCTGGCAAATTAATTTTAGGATCTAATCCAATAAATACTCTGTTTTATGACTGGTCATACCAAATTAAATATTGTTTAAACCAGTTTATTGCTAAATTTTTTAGCGCTGAGGTTAACCATGAATGATTTTATCGTTCGATCTATCAGCTCAATAGTTTTAAAAAGTATTGTCTTTATAATCCCGGTAGCTTTTCAGGTGGCAGAGAATATAGCACAATATCGGAGCGCAATCGTGAGAGCAAATTAAACAAGTTGGCAAGATGCTTTCGGGCAGGTTTGAACAACCCGTTGTTGCCAAACCAGCTGTCACAAACGCACAAGATTCTGGCTCCCTTAAAGTGATGAGCCAATTGAACCAATATATCGACCGATTGTTCCAGTTTTGTTTTAAATGAGGGTATTTTCCAGGAAATATTCATTCATGTTGCCTAATTTTGAAATAATAGCTTTTTGTGGTAGATAAAACCTATGAGCGAGTGGCAGGCATGCCCAACGTCCCTTTATGGATTTGAGCAAACCAATGAGAACCACATTTTGCGCCCAAGGATACCTGGTCTGGTTTGATTTTGCAGCATGGTCAAAAATATGAGAACAGCCGCAAAAAGTCCTGCCTACTACCTTTCAGACGGTGACATTTCTTTTTCCGGATTTTTCTGGTCCCGCATATTGAATGGCATGGATCTTAGGGAATCGTTTATATATGCAAAAAATGCCATCCGTTTCTGCCAGGGGCAAATTCCCTTGATGGATGACAATGGAAACTGCATTGGCAACGAAAAAACGGATGGACTTTATTCAAAGCAGTATCAGATCGGGTTTGGAATCGTTCTGGCCGGAGATGATCCTGTCATCGGCACTGTGGTTCCCGGGCAAACCCTTTCCGGAACCGCGTCTGGTGATTTATGGGTGGATGGGGTTGCAACGACGGGAACGATTGATAAAGTATGGGCAGTGATCGAGCCTCCGGGCTATCTTGATAATTTAACTGAGCAAATGGTTACAGCACTGCCCATAATGGAATTGGCCAGGACACAGGCAGGACGATATCAAGGCCGTTATACGGATTTTAATACCTATGGTAGTTACAAGATCTCTATCTTTGCAAAAGATAAAAAAGGCAATATATCAATTTCTGCAGAAACATGGATCTTCAGTGATGGCTGTGTCCCGATAAAAGGGGATATCAACCAGGATTGTTATATGGATTTTGAAGATGTCCAAACCGGTCTCAAGGTACAGGCAGCTTTACCAAACTCGGCTCAGAGTTCCGCAGATGTATCTGGAGATGGGAAAATTGACTTAAAAGACGTTATAAACCTCCTTCAGCAATTTCAACTTGAATGATCTGGCGGATATTCTATCCAGATATCAGGCTTATTCTCTTCTTTTTTCACCGGCATATTGAAGTATGAACAGGGTATCTGCCAACCCGATTTTTTGATCGCCGTCCACATCTTGTGATGGGTTTATTAAATTTTCTTGCAGAATGATTACCTTAAGTCGTATCAACGCATCCTGAACATCTATTTTATTGTCTCCATTCAGGTCTCCTTTTCCCAGAACACACCCATTGGAGGATAAAATTTCCATTGCCGTCAAGCTTTTGAATCCGGTCACTCCATGTGTCTGCCACATAGATATTGCCCTGGGCATCAATTTTTATACCGGACGGCCATTGCAACTGCCCATCAGCTTCTCCCAGACTGCCCCATTCCGCAATAAAGATCCCTTCAGGGCCGAATTTTTGAATCCGTTGATTACCAGAGTCGCTGACATATACATTACCGCTGCTGTCCAGACCGATTCCCCTGGGTTTTTTAAATTTTCCTTCCCCTGTTCCAGAGTTGCTCCATTTGGCTAAGAAATCACCATTTGTAGTGAACTTCTGGATCCTGTCACTGCCATACTCAGCCGTATAAACTATTTTATCATTGTCAACGGCCGCTGATCCGGCAAGTTCCCAAAAATGACCGTCCTGCCTTCCCCATTCCCCCCAAAAGGATAAAGGCTGCCCGTCAGTATTAAATTTCTGGATACGGCTGTTTCCGCTTTCCGTAACATAAAGGACATCGTCCTGATCAATGGTTATCCCCGTGGGCATACTCAATTGCCCGGCTGTGCATCTCCATTGCTGTATAGTGCAATTGCCTGGGCTACAACCAAATTCTCCATTCCCATCCCCATATTGTCCCCATTTCCTGATAAATTTTCCATCTGTCGTAAATTTTTGAATCCGGCCTTCCTCTGCAACATACAAATGGCCATTACCATCAGCAGCCATTCCACCGGTAAGGGCAGTAAATTTGCCATCATCAGTTCCCAGGCCGCCCCAGGATGTGATAAAATGACCATCAGATGTAAACTTT
>JAHJDU010000033.1 GCA_018812385.1 Pseudomonadota bacterium | reverse complement strand
GAATTCCAAGAACATGGGCTGCCAGCATATCTCCCTGTATGGCCATCCTGTTGCGATCCCGGCCATAAATGTGAATCATTGGTGCAAGCCCCTGCTGCCGGATGATGGCACCACCGGCAAGGGCGCTCATGTGCATGATACCATTATCCATGTCCGGAATTACCACAGCATCTATGCGGGATTTAAGATGTCTTGCATTTGTCACAAGATCGGATATATCAATTCCCTTGGGGGTGTTCATTTCAGCAAGTACAACAAAGTCCCCTTTGGAAAATTTAGTTTGAAGAGTCATTTGTTCATCCTTTTTGTTTTCCATAAGCCTTGGATTTAACTCTCAGCCGAAGCTTAAATTATCATTTAAAATATATATTGCTAAATAGTCAAAACTATACTAAGGGCAAAGATAACACGGCGTATATTTAAAAACAATCGGTTAATAATGGTTATAAGAAATTTCGGATTTCAGAAAGATCTATATGATTGGCTTCAATATTCAGCTCTTTTTCAGACAGCCCCATGCTTAAACCCAATAACTGGGAAATAAGAATTGAGGGGAATTGTTCTGCTGATGCCTGTTCCAATGAATTTTTCTGAATTTCATCAAACTGGAACTGACAATAATTACAGGCCGTACATATCATGTTTGCGCTTGCTTGCCTGGCACTATCAATTTTCTGCTGCAGGATATCAAGGGAAAGTTGATTATTTTTTTCCCATAAAGGATTTCCACAACACTCCAGACGTTTTGACCAATCAACGGGTTCTGCTCCGGTCAATCGGATGATCTTTTCAAAAATGGTGGGTGCCAGGGGAACATCAAACTGGGTAATATTTGATGGCCGCAGTGCATGGCAACCATACTGCGGAGCAATTTTCAACCCACTGAATTTTTTCCTTATCTGTTTTTCAATGGCCGGATATCCTATATCCATGGCTAACACCGTTAAAATGTGATGGATTTTAGTTGTTCCGTTAAAACTTAACCCTTCCTCTTTTAATAAATTTACTATCATTTCCTTTTTATGGGGGTCATTTTTTAAATAGTGGTCAGCATGTTTCAAGGCACCAAAACAACATTTGCACAATGTAAGGATTGGCAACCCTTGCTGTTCGGCAATCGCTAAATTTTTTGCAGCCAGGATTAAAAATGAGGCAAAATTTTCATTGCGCACGGGATAACCACAACAATTAAATTCCAATTCCTTTAATTCAATTCCAAAGGAAGACAAAACAGCCTTTGCAGAAGTTCGATATTGGGGAAGATAAAAGGAACTTTTACATCCTGAAAATAATGCATACTTCATCATCTGTATTCCTTTTCATATACCATGTTTTTGATTTCATAAAAAATATCTGTAATTTGAACACCCTGGGGGCAATTTTCCTGACATTGATAACAGGTTAAACAATCCCAGATCATACTGGTATTCATTACCATATCTGTTAATCCCAAAGATAAGGCATGCATAATTTGATGCGGTGCCATCCCTATAGCATTGTAATTTTCTGAAATTCCGACAATTGGACAAGAATTGGTACAAGTCGTACATTTGTAACATTGAGAAAAAGAATTGGCTCGAATGGAATTTTTCAAATGCTCTGACTTTATATTTTGTTTTGAGCGAATTACTATGGCAGGCTCTTTAGAAGATTGCGACCCTTTTTCTATTTGAGTATTCCTGAGCTTGACAAACGGTTCACAAAATTGTTCCTGAGATAAATCTTTTTTACTTTCAATCCATAAATCCTGAAGGTTGATACCTGCAGGACAAAGTTCAGAGCACCGATTACAATTGGTACAGATAAAACTGCCCTCGGAAAATTTTTGCCGGGTTTCCGAATTTAAAGATGTGCCGGAAGTCCTCTCCTGTAACCCTAATATTTTTTCAGACGGGAAAATATAGGAGTTGGGGATCATTTGATAAACCGGTGCAACAGAACAATGAAGGGTGCAGGTGCCGCACTGGGTGCAGGCACTTAAATCCAACGCTCTTCGTGTAGCCCTGTTCTCAGGTTTTTTTATGATTTGACCGGCAACGCCATTGACCAAAATACTTATCGGAGTGGTTATGATATGCAAAAATTTGCTGAAGGGCAAATAAGCAAGACCTATAAAACAGCTTAAAAAATGGATATACCACAACCAAATATCCAGGCGCCAGTCATTGAACAATTTGGCCATTGGCCGCATTCCAAGGGATATTGGATATGAGACAAATGCCCAGACAGGCTTGGAATGGCAGTCAACGCAATAATTGTCATGTGCTATTTCCCCCTCTTCCAGGGCCTCAGGATCAACTTCAATTGTTTGATCCGGAAAAACCACACCATATTCTTCCTGCCAATAAACTTTCAGGACTGATAACTCATCATCATCAAGCATGGTGCCGCCCCATTCATCAATCATGTCATCAAATACGGCAGAGGATATTATTTTACTTCCCTCAAGGAGAAACCCTGAAATCATAATCACGGCAAGCACAACAATCGCTAAATAATCTTTTTTCCTGCTTATCAATCGTAACCAGATATTTTTTCTGCGACGTTGAATGGCAATGATCAGGCCTATGATGACCATGACACCCAGCACATTCCTTAACAGCATAAAAGGATTTATTGTGGAGTAATAGCCTGGAAACAAAGGCTCACTGATAAAATTTTCAAGGGCATGTATCAAAAGAAGTCCCATAAATCCATAATAGATAAAAACATGCATACACCATTTTAAATAATCCTGGCGCAGCAATTTTATTTGCAGTACCACATCCAAAACAATAGATTTACAGAATCGGAACAAAAGGGGGGGAGATACAAAAACAATAAACGAGCTTCTTAAAAAGGTTGTGGCACGTTTTAAAAAAGAAAATGATTTTGCCTCGGGACCAATTGCAACTTGGAAAAAACCGAAAAATCGATAGAGTATTCCCGCTATAAAAATTGCCAACGAAATAAAAAAGCTAATTTTAAATATCATAGTTTTCTTCCTATGTTTTATATATACTACTCACTCAGTTTTCTGAGTTGATAGTTTAATTAATTAAAATAATTAAAAATATTGGCAAGTTTCCTGTCTATGATATGTATTATTTGCCCAAAGACAGGGAATTTGTCGAAATGGATACTACTCTGATAAAACAATAAAATCAAACTATAATCCCTGAAAAACACTGTCTCATAGGCTAAAACAAATCACAATTTGATCAAATTTATCATAAGGCTATGATATTATTTTTAAAAATGAAAATTCCTATACTATAAATTTAAACTCTATGGTGCAACCTGGCAGGATAGTCCTGAGAAATTGAGGGGGGGGGGATAATAGTCCATGATTTATATTAGTAGCCGTGGCAAATTGGCGGTTTTCGGTCAGGCACTAAATATCAAAGGGCTGGGAAATTCCGATTCCCCAGCCCTTTGATGTTTTTAAAATTTGTCCTCCTAACTGAAGGAAATAATTATCCAGCTCATGAAAAGCCTTTAGAAGAGCTTGTGGCACACTTGCCCAAACTATTGCTTCCCATAAAGCTTGACACACTCATTTTTTTACCCACATCCTTACTTTTACATTCAGGACAGGAAATATTTTTTTAATAAATACCTCACCGTCATTCGGGGCAGCTTAAATACCGCCAGTAGCTGCCCCGAATTTTTTTTGCAAAAACATAGTCTAATCTGTTGTTAACATGTTAATTTTCTATGCATATAATTAACATATTGTTAATGTTGCCCTTACGTTTTTTTCAATTACAATTCTCTTAATATTTTATTATTTCTTTAAAAAACAATAACTTATACGCTATTTTTCCAAAATTTTAATCACTGGCATGCTTGTTGATAAAGGTAGTGGAGAAAAGGAATATTAATAACAATATTTATTGATAACACTGAAAGGAAAAGAGAGATGAAAAAAGCATTTGTGTGTTTTCTTTTTTCTGTATTTTTTTTATCTTCACCAGCATTTGCTGCTGAAGATATGGAAATACTTAAAAACGAATTGAAAAAAATGTCTCAAACCATGGAGGCCTTGCAAAAAAAGATAGAATCCATGGAAAAAGAAAACAAAGAAGAAAAAGAAGATGTTCAGTACCTCAGTGAACGGGTAGACAAGACAGAGCTTCATACTGTCACAGACAGGATTTCCCTTGGTGTTGAAGCGAGGGCAGAAGCTCACAGCCTATATTATAGCGATATGCAGGTGGCACCGTCATCATTAGTTCAGGCGTTTTTTACCCCCGTTGGTTCGGGCGGATTTAATGGTGCAACATTAGCCCAGATTCAGGGAGGGATTGCAGGAATGGCAGCAGCCGGTATGATACCGCCTACTGAAAAATATGATGCAAAAAATGAATTTTTGCCCACTAACAAGTTTCACTTGAATATGAAGGCCAAGGTTAACAATAATTTAAGTTTTGATGGAAGGCTTGCCGCATATAAAGTGTGGGGGGATTCTTCAGGGATAAAAACCAATACAGGAAGTCTTGGAGATGTAACCCTTGATGGCAATACATCTTCCGTTCCCCATGGCGATACCATAAGCCTTGAGCGGGCATATTTTCTGTATTCAAATACAATAGATGAAATTCCCGTCAGTTTTTCTCTTGGCAGACGTCCTTCAACAGACGGACCACCAATGGAATATGGAAAAAATAGTCTGGAAGCAGGATCTCCTCTTTCCAGCATTATCAACTGGCAGTTTGACGGAGCGTCTTTGAATTTTGGTCTGGAAGAAGCCCTCAATATCCCTGGAGCCGCATTTAAATTTTGTTATGGTTTAGGGTTTGAAGGCGGATGGGGCAATTCCTATTCACTTCAGAATACTTCAACGGATGTTGATGATGTCCATATGTTCGGGGTGATTGCAACCCTTTATAATGATGATTCATCCAGTGCTGTTTTTAATTATGCCCATGCATGGGATATTACGGATGGGTTTACCGGGTTGACCGTCATGCCGTTTATTCCAATCAAAAATGCTGACGGTACTTATACTTTTGAGCCGAACACTGGCGGCTATATTAGCCGAATGCAGCCTGTAACTGAAATCGGAGACTGGGACGGGGCATCTTTTTTGTTAAGATCCAACCTGGATGAGCGTATAGGGAAGGATATAGATGTTTTCCTGGCTCTGTCATGGAGCCATACAGATCCTTCACAGATTTCTCAGAATCCCTTTTATGAGATAATGGGCCAGGGCTTGTTAAGCTCCAACGGACAGCTTGAAGCCCAGAACGGATACAGCTTATATGCTGGTGTACTTTTTCCCATGCCTTTAGATGCAAAGCTGGGTTTTGAATATAATTGGGGATCAGAATACTGGTTTAACTTTACCGGAGCTGAGGATGCCATTGCAGGCAGTAAGCTTGCTGCTCGTGGCAGTGTCTATGAAACCTATTATATTCAGCCCATCATTTCAAATAATTTCTTTTTGAAACTGGGAATGAAATATTATGATTATGAATATACAGGAAGTGGCAATCCCCTTGGTGCACCTGTAAAAATTTCAGAAATTAATTCTTTGGATGCAATCTTTCCAGTCATTGATAAAGTATGGGATCTTTCCGCTTCTATAACAATGCGGTTTTAAGGTAAAGATAGAAACAAAAACTGAATTCATATAAAAAGATAAAGAGAGAAAATAAATGAATAAAAAATTAATTGTTCTTGCAATGGTTGTCATGTTTGTATTATCCGGGGCAACTCTTTTGTTTGCCCAGGGCCCTGAAGGGAATAAACGAAAAGGCAAATATACTTATAAAAATGTTTATAAAGCCTGTGCCGAAAGAGGGGAGGTTCAATCAAAAACCCCTATCGTAAGCCCAAGTGATAAAACAATGGCACAGTGGGAAAGAATTTTTGAAAAAAAGGATTTTGATCTTTTTAAATGCAGCAACGAATGGAAAAACCTTTCCGGGGAAGATATTAACGATATATATTCTTACCTCTATAATTATGCTGCTGATTCTCCAACTCCTGCTAAATGTAAATAATGCTTAAAAAAAAGAGTTAATTCATTCCCCCTTTTGAATTAACTCTTTTTCTATTAATCAGTTTCTTAAAATTATGGTCTAATCAGAGTCTTTGAATCCATAAAAATATCTTCAAATATAATGTCATCTGCCTGCATACAACGTTTTTTTAATTGTCGGTATTTTTCCAGCAGATTTCTGCCCTCATCCGTCAGTCTTGTACCTGTTTTTTTATCAGAAAGGACAATTTGTTTTCCAAAGTTCTTTTCAAATAATTGAAAAAACTACTCTTTTGCCTTTTAAAACAATACCTGCTGCCAGGGGCAATGTTTCTTTTGGGATATAATAAAAACACTTCTATAATGGGGCTTCCTGCCTGTGGTCTTTATCATAAAACAACCATTTTTGATCTTATTCTGCCAAGGCTTATGGCAGGCGAAAGACCGGGAAAAAGGGATCTTGCAAAACTTTGCCACGGAGGGCTATGCTTTAACTGCAACCCATGCAGGTTTCCAACATGTCCTTTTGGGAAATCAGCTTAGTCATAAGATATTATTAAAGAGATAAAATTATCCAAATGCCTTGTGGCACTGATCTGCCCATGCAAATAACTCAGGTGTGCCGCCTGTATAACACAATCTGGTCTTGGATCCCTCATGCTGGCTGCACCTATATGATCGACTCATAGTTGCGTTTCCTGGTATGGTTTATAATCCTTGTTTGTGAAGGATATTTGGTTTTCCTATGATCAAGGTTCTTCTGATAATGCCGAGGG
>JAHJDU010000663.1 GCA_018812385.1 Pseudomonadota bacterium | reverse complement strand
TAAGGTGCCCTGCATTACCTTAAGAGAAAATACCGAGTGGGTGGAAACGGTGGAAGATGGCTGGAATATTCTGGTCAGTGTAAATAAGGAGTTAATCCTTCAGGCAGTGGCAGGGTTTAATCCCAGTGAGCCTCAGAGAGAAGTCTTTGGAGATGGGAGAGCAAGTGAGAAGATTGTAAGTATCTTAGGCAGCAGGTAATAGCTGGATATAAGATTACAAAGTAGCGATTTTCTATTAGCAAGAAGTAGTGAGGGAGTTGGTTGCGAAGGAATATGGGAGTGAATGATGAGCAATAGAGGGCATCAATATGTCAATAGAACAAACCAATAACACCTCTCAAGATGCTCCCGTCGTCGTGAACTTTGGGGTGCTTTACGACAATCATCCCAAGTATATTGCCCGGCGTGTCGATGGTAGCTATGAGCAAGAGCAAATTGCACTTGAAGTAACAGGGTTCAAGGTACCCAATCTGACGCGATTGTTGCCGCGAGGTTGGACTCCGCGAAGGGTGCTCGAGATCGGATGTGCCACCGGTGAACTAATTGCGGCCTTTCCAGTTGCTCCCGATGGGCATCGCGTCGGTGTTGACATTTCTGCCTCTAACATCTCATCAGCATGTGTGCGGTTTCCTTCGGTGGAATTTCATGCTGGGAATTTTACCAATCTATCATTGCAGAAGTTTGACTGTGTGATCCTCAGTGACATACTTGAGCATGTTAAGGACGATGTTCACATGCTCGCCGCAGCAGCATGTCTCGGTCAGTATGTGTTAGTAAACTTGCCACTGGAGGATAACTGGATCAACCGGAGCCGCGCTTACGGTGTTGACGACACATCCGGACACCTGCGAAAATACTCGCTGGAACAGGGGCTTGACCTTTTTAAATACGCGGACTTGCAGGTTCTTGGATATAACCGTATATGGATGCATGAGACGGCTGTAGCATGTGAGACTCGCCAACTGCGGCGTCACTATTTCGGTGTTGAGTACAACGGCAGATTCGGAATCCGTGTGCTAAAGCGAATGGTGATGCAACTTGTCTGTGTGTTACCGTCACTTGGGAGGAGCCTTTTTTCGTCCAACTTATTCGCGATTGCACAAAAAAGTGAGAACATATGAGATTTCGTAATCAGATTGCCTGGACGATGGTAGTGCAAGGAGGTGGTGCAGCAGCGGGCTTCGTGTCGGTTGCATTGCTGGGCATCTACCTTGGACCTGTGGCACAGGGTGTGTTCAGTTTCATTAAGATAGAAATTGCGTTCATCGGTTCACTTGCAATGTTTGGTCTTGTTCAGGCACTGTTTTATTTTGTGCAGGCTTCTCGTATGTCAATTGGGCGTGCCAAAGAACTGGCTGTTGTGTCCGCTCTGGTGAGTGGTCTTATGGCACTTGGCTATGGTGTATTCGTGCAGCGATGGGCGGGGTTAGCCTTGATCACCTTCGTATTCGCTGGTGCGGCGTATGCCTGGTTCAACTGTTTGCGTGGTATTATGCTTACCGCTACGACCACACGGTTGTTCAATGTGATGACAGCCTTGCCACAGGGCTTGCTATTGCTTTATGCAATCGTCGCAGTGGCGATCGGACGGATCAATAATTCCAGTGTTGCGTTGGCTTTCACAGTTTCTTTCGTTTTGGCCTCGTTGATTGGGTTGCGATGGCTCGCTATCGCGTCGCAGTCGACACCTCGATTCGTGGTGACGGAGGAGCGACTGCATTGTGTGATACGGTACGGGTTTGCCTCCGGGGTGACCGAAATCGCAGCAGCCATGTCGCTGTTGTTAGTTGCCCAAGCGGTAGGGAGTCGCATCGGATCACTCGAACTCGGTGTTTTCACCTTTGCAATCGCGTTGGCACAAGGGTTGCTTGTGCCGGTGAATTACACCATACCGTTACTATTCAAGCGTTGGATTGAGTATCCTAACGCGTCAGAGGCGATGCAAGTCGGCATTTGGGTGGTTGCAATGCTCGGTGGGTTCGCACTTGTCGTCCGTTGTCTGCTGATCTACATCATACCTGAATCCTGGCTCGGAGCGTATTCATCGATGGTAGATGTCCTGTGGATCGTGCTTTTCACGGTGGCGTTTGATGGTGGTAGAGGTATCTTGGCCGTCCATGCCAATGCACATGGCATGCCCTGGCTTTCCGCTACATCAGCGACACTGCGTTTGATTGTTGTGGCAGGAGGACTCGCACTCTGTTCCATTCAGCAATCGCAGGATGTTGCATGGATAATGTGTGTTGCGGCGATTGTGTCAACGACGATGCTGCTCACTGTTCACTGTCTGTTGAAATGGGCGTCAGGAGAACTGATAAAATGATTTTTCTCGGTACTACATTGATCATAGTATCTGTTCTATTGTTGCTGTTTATGGCTGTAGCTGGCTTACGTCGTCGTCGACTGTCGTCAGTGGTTTTCTTTGCTGTGGCCTTCTACGCGATTATTATGGCAGCAACTGCATCCTGGGTGGGCTAACCTTGTTGGAGGCAAGAAGATGCTTTCGGGCAGAAATCTATGAATGCTGATGCTCTAAGAAAAAAGAGACAATAGATTATCCGAGTCAATTCAAAACATCTTTAAATTGATATTGGGAAAGGTGTAATTGTGTTTTTAAGTATCATTAAAGTGAATACATTTTTTATATTCTTGCTTATAGTAGCACTAACGTTAACTGCTACCTTTTTAGGACACTCTATCATAGGGGTGATGTATATACTATTACTGGTTTATGTTGCGAGAAATCACATATTGAAG
>JAHJDU010000376.1 GCA_018812385.1 Pseudomonadota bacterium | reverse complement strand
GCCTTTGTGGGAAAGCCAAAAGGAAGAATTTCAGGAATATTGAACTGGATGATAAGACGATCAAGTGCCTCATGGGTACCAAATAATATCCCTAAAACAATACCGCCTGACACAATAAAAAGTCCGGCAGGAAATCTTTTGTTCTCCAGAAGCAATAACGTCAAAAGCCCGCCTATAACCCCGATAACCATACTAATGGGTATGGGGCCTATCGTCTGAACGACCAGATAGGGCTCAATAGCCTGTCTCAGTACCTGGAATTTTGCCGTACCAATGATGAACCTGACTCCCTCAGCCATTAGAAGAACACCTGTGGATAGCTGGACCCCCCGGACTACCGATTTTGGGATATATTTACCGATAACAGTGATGGCATTTGTTCCACCTATGATTAAAAGGAAACACCCCACTAACAAACCTGATGCCGATATCTGAGAGGCAGACATTCCTGTTGCAATGGCGTACGCCCCGATAACCTTCATTGGCTCAACCGGGACAGTGAGTTTAAAATATAGCCCTGTAAGAATATAAAATAAGCCGAGACTTAAAAATATGCCCATGGGATTTAAGCCGTTTATGAGAATCATTCCCATGACGATTGGAAGGATGGTACCCAGATCTCCTAATGAACCCGCTATTTCCATTCTGTTAAATTTATATTGTGTCATTATCTATTGGCTCCCCTACCTTATTAATTTTGCCTTTAAACTATTAAACACCTCAAATATGGAAAACTTGCGGATGCCATCGAATATTTTAAAAACTGATAAAATCATAACGTATTTTTGGGCAGTACAACGGAGAAAATTATGGATGATTTTCGAGACTGAATGCATGCTCAGTGTCAAGAAAGGATAAACAGCCAACCCTTATAACGATCGAATACTTCCTTTGCGTTTACCTTTAAACGGTTCTCTCTTTTTAGCCCTTGGTTTTGAATAATATTTTTTCTTGGGTTCTGGAAGGGGTTTGTCTAAGTCTTCAGACGGATACTCACATTGGATTTTGTTTCCCAGCACTTCTTCAATCTTGGGTATAAAAAAAGAACTTGTTTCATCGGCAAAACTTATGGATATCCCTTTTGCTCCAGCCCGACCCGTTCTTCCGATTCGATGAATATAATGTTCGGGTTCATAGGGCAGATCATAGTTAATGACATGACTTATGTCTTCAATATGCAGTCCCCGGGCAGCCACATCCGTTGCAATTAAAAGATTGATTCTGCCATTTTTAAAATCTTCTAAGACTTTAAACCGTTTGTCCTGGGCAATGTCCCCTGAAAGCACACTGCATTTCTGGCCATATCTTTCAAATTTTTCCGACAGGGTTCGAGCCGTATCTTTCCGGTTTACAAACAGGAGCACCCGTGTTAACTGCTCATTATTGATCAGGTTATAAACATGTTTAAATTTGTCTTTTTCAGCTGAAATATAGATAATTTGCTGGATGCTGTCAGCAGCAGCCTGGTCATGCTCTATTTCTATTTGAACGGCATCCTGTGTTGACCAGGTTTGTGCCAGGCTCAAAACTTCTGGTGTTAAAGTGGCGGAAAAGAAAAGGGTTTGCCGTTTGTTTTTGTGGGGTGTTTTTAAAATGATTCTGCGGACATCCGGAATAAATCCCATATCCAGCATTCGATCGGCTTCATCAAGGACAACAATTTCAACCTTGGAAGGGTTGATTAATCCTTTGCCCATAAAATCAATGAACCGTCCGGGAGTCGCAACAATGACATCAACGGGTCTTTCCTTAAGCATGATCTGTTGCTGGTTATAGCCTGTTCCACCAAAGATGGCTATAATTTTTAAATTAGTATATTTGGCAAGATCCTTGAAATCTTTTTCAATCTGGTGAACCAATTCTCTTGTGGGTGCAAGGATTAATGCCCTGGGAGTACCGTTCCTGTTTTTAAATGGCTTTTTGATGAATGCCGCAAGAATAGTGATAATGAAGCTGGCGCTTTTGCCTGTTCCTGTCTGGGCCTTGGCTGTGGCATCCTTGCCTTTCAGTGTATGGGATAAAAGCTTTGCCTGTATAGGAGTGCAATAGTTGAATTTTAAATCTGCAATGGCATGCATGACAGTCAATGGCAGGTCAAGATCATGAAATCTTGTTTCCCCTTCCTTTTGTTCCACCGGGAAATCATGGATGGACCATTTTTTTTCCCTGGGTTTTGGCAAAGGTTTTTTTTGTGTTTTGGTTTCGGGTACGGGGGGTGATATGACAATAGGTGGTTGTGTATGGCTCTTTTTGCTAAAAAGTGCTTTTAAAAATAAAAAAAATTGTTTCAATAGTTACTTTCTTTTGTGGATTAAAATGTTAACTGTCTGTCACCAATGGTTTTTAACAGACAGACAGCTATTTGTGAAGTTAAAATTGCGAAAATTTGATTTTACCCTCCGCTAACCAGGGGCAGCAATTGAATTTTTGAGTTGTCAGGAATGATTGTTTCTGCAAATTTAGGGCTTGAGACAAGCCTGCCGTTTAAGCGGACAACTGAACAGAATTCAACATTGTCAAGAGTTTCCAAAAGAGATACCATGGTCAGGTTTTCAGACCATGGCACTTGTTTCTCATCAACTTCTATCATGTATTATACAACACCATTTTTCTTTAAGACTTCCATGACTTCTGGAAAATCAATGCCCAGAC
Source organism: Pseudomonadota bacterium (assembly GCA_018812385.1). Lineage (GTDB taxonomy): Bacteria > Desulfobacterota > Desulfobacteria > Desulfobacterales > Desulfobacteraceae > Desulfobacula. The sequence goes on along the minus strand of JAHJDU010000376.1, from coordinate 191 downwards.
GTTTGACGGTTGCAATGGTGGGGATGCCGTTATTGTCCCATCCGCGCCGTTCATAAACCGCATCTTTGAGCAGTTCATACTGCTCCTCCCTTCTTTGTCTTAATGCAGCGACTTTGTCCTTGGAACTCATGTTGCTGATATCAAGATCATATTTTTCTTTGAGCTGGTCATCATACCTTTTTTGTCGTGAT
>JAHJDU010000375.1 GCA_018812385.1 Pseudomonadota bacterium | reverse complement strand
CCAATAACCACAATAAGCGAAGCCTGACCCCATATCTTTTTCACTTTATCCCCTGCCACTTTTTATTAATCGCTTGACTCTCTATAGCCTTTCGATTATTAAATTGCAAAACTTAAATTTTGCAATTTTAAACTTTCGACTTTAGATTTTTGAATCAAAATGACTCTATTTGCTTTTTTAAAACACCTTGGTTTTGCCTTCTGCCTGCTTCTTTTTTCCAGTATATTATGCTGGAAAATCATTCACCATTCCAAAATTATTGACACACCAAATCACAGATCTTCGCACACAACACCAACGCCTACTGCCGGTGGTCTGGCCATTGTCGGAACTTTTTTTTTAGGCATGACAGCCCTGTTTTTCATAGCCGAAGAAACCATGATAACTCAAAAATTCTTTCTGGGCTTTACCTTTTCCAGCCTCTTGATTGCCGCTATGTCCTTTTATGACGATTATAAACAAAAACCCCTGTCTTTAAGATTGATCACCCAGGTTATTGCTATCTTTGTGGTCATCTCTTTTGGCATTGTCATCACCAATATAGACCTGTCCTTTTCAAGGAACACCTCCTTAGGGATATGGGGGTATTTGATAACCTTTGTCTGGATTATAGGACTTACAAACTCTTATAATTTTATGGATGGATTGAATGGAATGGCAGGCGGGAATGCAGTGATCACTTCCTTTTTTTTATGCATTGTATCTTTCAGCCAGGGAAGTAACTTCACCTACATTGTATGTTATACGCTTATTGCAGGGACGTTGGGATTTTTAATCTTTAATTTTCCTAAGGGAAAACTGTTCATGGGGGATGTGGGCAGCACTTTTTTAGGATTCACCTTTGCCACCCTTGCCATAATCTCATCTTTGTATGATAAGGCACACACCTCTTTACTGGTCATCCCCCTCTTATTGTTTCATTTTATCTATGATACCTTTTTTACCTTTATCAGGCGCCTTCTGGCAAAAGAAAATGTATTCCAGGCCCACCGGACCCACCTGTATCAATTGTTAAACCAGATGGGATATTCTCACACCAAAGTGACTATATTTTACTATACGGTGGCAGTTGCCCAGGGACTCGGTGTTTTATGGATGGTCACCATTCCAGACCTGGAACGACTGCTTGTATTTATTCCTTACTTGATTTTTCAGATTATCTACTCCATAATCATCATCAAACATGCAAGGAAAAAAAATCTATTATGAACAATCCATCCCCAAATATTATCTTCGGGCTTGCAAATCATCCAAGGCCCAAAAACTCGGGGTATTTTTACTACAAACCCCCGACCCGGTTCGGCAACTTCCAGATAACAACTCTGGCAGTCCTGGATCTATCCATTATTGACGAAAAATATTTAACCGATATTCTGACAAAAGGTATTAACAATTTGCTGAAAGATAAAAAGTATGCAGATGACATGGAATACTATTTGACAAACTATGAAGCGGAAAACATGCAACCTTTTACTGTGGACATACTCCGGCGGGTGATTGACGACAAACTAAAGCAAAAACAAGCAAAAACAAGGGACAGACCACGGTTTTTCTTTCTCTGCTAAACGATTTTGATTTAAATGGCCCCTTGATATTTTTGCCAGTCAGTTTTTTTTGTAGCCTTTTCTTGTCAGGCAGGAGTTTTACTTTTTCGGGGTCTGCCTGACTTGCCAAGTGTGACCCGCCGTCCAAGTGCTTTGCTTATTTCTTTCTTGAACCTATCACTTCCAAGAACAAAATTGCCATTGGTAAACTGACGTATTTCTTTAATTATACCCTCGCTCAACTCCTGTTGAAATAATTTTCGATAGGATAACTCCCGTTGCTTTCTCGAATCACCAAGTCCCAGATAAACCATATGTTGATTCAAAAAATCACTCTTCTCTCCCTGAGCATTTACCCGGTAGCTGGACCAAGGGTACTCCCCTGGTTGCTTCACCATTCCTGCGCGAACCGGATTAAGTTCAATATACCGTTGACAAATCAGCAAATAATTTTCTTGTTGTGCGATACAAGAGCGGTAACGTCCTTCCCATAGGGAACCGCTACGTTTGTAGGTCCGGTTTATGTACTGAACATAACGTTGCCCAAGACGTTTCATAAGGTCGCCAGCACTGCATTGTTCCGCCGGAGTTAAGAGCAAATGTACGTGGTTTGTCATCAAAACATAGGCATGTATGGCACAATCTGTTGCGATTGAATACTCTTTTACCCAATCAAGGTAGAACTGATAATCTTCATCAGCGAAGAAACATGCTTGTCTATTATTGCCTCTTTGAATTATATGAATCGGTACACCGGGCATTATGATTCGAGGACGTCGTGGCATAATTAACTTTGCCTTGGATTTTATGTTATTAAATTTATCTGAATATTATTGTTCATAGTTCAAAAATTGTAACTTTCTTCAAAAACAGTAGTCTGGTCCCTACCAAAACCGTGGTCTGTCCCCTATTTACACTACTAAACCCTTAAATCCTAAACCCTTAAATCTTAAATCATTATAATCCTTAAACACCCCTTTTTAGCATCAAAAAGTATACCCTAAGACCTTTTTGGCCCATATTTTATGCAATATCATGTGTAAAAACAAAAACTTGCCAGGGTCAGACCCCGCCTTGAAACAAACATAACCTATAATCCCCATCCTTTCCTTAAAAATCACTTGTAATAAAAAATTAGACATTATATTATTTCATTATGCCTACTGTCATGAAAATAGGTTCCTTCAGATTTCATTTCTATTCAGATGAAGGAAACGAACCACCACATATTCATGTCGCCACTCCGGATGGTGAGTGTAAATTCTGGCTTCAACCGATTCGATTGGCAAGGAATAAAGGTGTACCACCATTGAGCATCAGAAAAATAGAAAAGATCATATTTGAAAATCAACTTCTTTTAATGGGGAAATATAATGAATCCCAAGACAGATAAAATGGAAATTGGAGAACCAACCGCAATTAAAGCCTGGGCGGAAGGCAGAACGATTTATATCGAACTAACGGATAGCCGCATTATTGGATTTCCGGCGGATCGATTTAAAATTCTATCAAAAGCTACAGATCATCAGCT
>JAHJDU010000032.1 GCA_018812385.1 Pseudomonadota bacterium | reverse complement strand
TATATAAGAAAAATGAAACCATTCAGGCGGTTGTCCTTGATATTGATAAATCCAATGAAAGATTTTCCTTGGGTATCAAACAGACCCAGGCAGATCCATGGGAATCCGTTGCCCTTCGCTATGAAGTGGGTAAGGAGATCTCCGGTGTTATCACCAATTTGACAGACTTTGGTGTATTTGTTGAATTAGAAGAAGGTATTGAAGGGCTTGTTCATGTATCTGAAATCAGTAAAGAGAATGTGAAAAGCCCTAAAGAACGCTACAAGAACGGTGAAACCATTACTGCAAAAGTAATGAACATCAATAGTGATGAAAGACGGATTGGCCTTTCTATCAAGCGCCTTGAAGAAGATGATGATGATAAGCATCTTGAAGAGTTTGCCAAGAATATGAAATCTGCAACCTCTTCTTTTGGTGAAATCCTGAGAAATAATATCCAGGAGCAGATTGAAGCAAATAAAATCCAGGAGAAGATTAAAGCAGATAAAATCCAGGAGAAGATTAAAGCAGATAAAATCCAGGAGAAGATTAAAGCAGATAAAATCCAGGAGCCGATTGAAGCTGTTATTCAGGAGCCGATTGAAGCTGTTATCCAGGAGCCGATTGAAGCTGTTATCCAGGAGCCGATTGAAGCTGTTATCCAGGAGCCGATTGAAGCAAATGATACTCAGGAACCACAAAAACAGGATAGTGAAAAAACTGATACACCTGAAAAAGAATAACGCAAAACACAATACCATCGTTTCTGAGTGCTAAATAGTGTATATGGGCCGGTCAAGTAAAATTGAACCGGCCCTTTTTTATAAAAACTGATTATATAAGGACGTTAATATGTTTGCCAGAAGACATCCATTTTTATTTTTCTTAATGATTGTTTCCACTTGTTTGACGGTCATTTTCATTGGATTTTTTGTTCTTGTATCATTTGGTTCAAAAATATTGAATACTCAGTTTGCACAGCAGTACTCATCATCTGACGGCAATATTGGTATTGTAGAAATCAATGGTATGATATTATCTTCAAAAAAAACTATTAAGAATATTAAAACCTTTCGTGATGATGATGCTATCAAAGCCATTATTTTAAGAATCGATTCTCCAGGTGGTGGCATTGGACCTGCCCAGGAAATCTATAGGGAAATCATGAAAACCAGGAGAGAAAAAAAAAATAATCACCTCCATGGGATCCGTTGCCGCCTCCGGGGGATACTATATTGCATCTGCAACTAGCGGAATCGTTGCCAACCCCGGAACCATCACCGGCAGCATTGGTGTGCTCATGGAATATGCTAATATTATGGAAATCGCTAAAAAAATTGGTATTTCTCCTGTTGTAATCAAAAGCGGTAAGTACAAGGGTATGGGCTCTCCCTTAAGAGAGCTTAAGGATCCAGAAAAAAAAATCCTTCAAGACCTTGTTGATGAGCTTCATCTCCAGTTTGTAAATGATGTTGCAAAGGCTAGAAATATTGATATTCAGACCATGACAACACTTGCAGACGGAAGAATGTATACTGGTGAAAAAGCGCTTAATTTAAAATTAATAGATCGTCTGGGGAATCTTGATGATGCAGTCCAGTGGGCAGGCGAAATGGCCGATATAAAAGGCGAATTAAACCCTGTTTATCCCAAAGAAGATAAAATTACCTTTTTTAAAAAACTGGCAAACACATTACTCAAAGATATCAATATCACCGGCACCATAACGGATAATCTCCGGTATATCATCAATTAAAGAAATAACGCTTGAAGGAGATCCCGGAACAGGACCGCCATCTATAACCACATCAATGGTGTTTACAAAATGATCATGAATCAGTGACGGGTCATCAAACACCCGCCCATCCGGACGGGTTGCGCTGGTTGAAATGATGGGATAGCCAAGTGCACTGGCCAGTGCTAATGCAATTTTATTATCCGGGACCCTTATTCCGGCAGTTCTACGCTTGGTCAGCATTATTTTGGGAACCAATTTGGATCCTGATAAAACAAATGTATAGGGACCTGGCAATAGTCTTTTCATATTTCTATAGGCAAAGTTAGATACTTTGGCATATTGAGAAATATTTTTTAAATCAGAACAGATAAAGCTGAAGGGTTTGTTTTTATCTCTTTGTTTTATGGCATAAATTTTTTCAATGGCTTTTTTATTCATAATATCACACCCGATACCATAAAAGGTATCCGTGGGATATGCAACAATTCCGCCTTTTCTAATAATATCCACCACTCTATCGATCTGACGTTCCTGAGGATTATGTGGATTGATTTTTAACAGCATGAGTTTTTCTTTATCAAGTTTTCCTTTGGTTTACTTCCCAATTTAATAAGCAAATATTAAAATAAGCAAAGGACAAAGTAGCTATAAAAAATATTTATGTCAATCAAATCATCTTTCCCTGTTATGTTTTGTCTTTGGTATCAATATTGATCTTGCTAAAAAATGTGATATTTGCTAATTATTCCTGTTTATATACTGACTTGATTTTTAAATACGCCTGGCCGTTTAAGACCTCATTAGATTGCCAGCCTAATAGTATCAATAAACATTTTCCTTTCTGGAGGTTAACTTATGTCCAATATATTATCCGAGGAAGGACTGTCCTTTGATGACGTCCTGCTATTACCCGACTATTCAGCTATTCTGCCTGATCAAGTCAAGACTCATAACCGTTTGACCAGAGAACTTGAACTTAATATTCCTATTGTCAGTGCAGCCATGGACACGGTTACGGAAGCATTGACAGCCATCAGTATGGCAAGGGCAGGGGGATTGGGGTTTATTCACAGGAATCTGAGTATAGAAGAGCAGGCCATTGAAGTTGACCGGGTAAAAAAGTCAGAAAGCGGAATGATTGTTGATCCGATTACTGTCCATCCAGATGTTCCCATTTCAGAAATTTTAAAAATTATGGCCAAATACAGGATTTCCGGTATCCCTGTGACAGAAGGGGATAAACTTGTCGGCATTGTGACCAACAGGGACTTAAGGTTTGAGACCCAGTTGGAAAAATCCGCAAGAGAAGTTATGACCACTGAAAATCTTGTGACAGTTCCGGAAAAATGCACACTTGAAGAATCCAAGATCATGCTGCACAGGCATAGAATTGAGAAGCTTCTGGTTGTGGATAAAGACGGAAAGCTAAAAGGTTTGATCACCATAAAAGATATTGAAAAAATAAAAAAATATCCCAATGCCTGCAAGGATTCTTTGGGCAGATTAAGAGCAGGTGCTGCCATTGGTGTGGGTTCCGACATGATGCAAAGGGTTGAATCCTTGTTAAAGGCAGGGGCGGATGCTCTTGTGATTGACACTTCCCATGGCCATTCAAAAAATGTGATTGACGCAATCAAGAAAATCAAAAATGCTTTTCCACATTGTCAGCTTATTGCTGGAAACGTGGCCATGGAAGCTGGTGCAAAAGCCTTGATAGATGCAGGAGTAGATGCCGTTAAAATCGGTATTGGCCCGGGATCAATTTGTACCACCCGTATTGTTGCCGGGGTTGGCGTACCTCAGTTGACTGCCATTCGAAATTGTAATGAGATTTCAAAGGCAAGCGGTGTTCCGATTATTGCTGATGGTGGGATCAAATTTTCCGGTGATATCACAAAAGCTTTGGGAGCAGGTGCTGATTCTGTCATGCTGGGAACCCTTCTGGCAGGCACTCAGGAAAGTCCGGGTGAAATTGTCCTCTACCAGGGGCGTTCCTACAAGGCATACAGGGGAATGGGGTCTGTTGAAGCAATGAGACAAGGCAGCTCAGACCGGTATTACCAGAAAGATACGGGCGAAGATGACGAACTTGTTCCTGAAGGCATTGTTGGTAGAATTCCTTTTAGAGGAACGGTCAAAGAAAATATTGTTCAGATGATTGGTGGTCTTAAAGCCGGCATGGGATATCTGGGGGCAGCTTCAATCCAGGAACTTCATGAAAAGGCAAGATTTATTAAAATAAGTTCTGCAGGACTTAAGGAAAGCCATGTGCACGATGTTGTCATTACCAAAGAGGCACCAAATTACAGGGTTGAAAGTAATTAACCTGAACATGACTGAATTATTGTCACCATTTTATCACCTTCATCTTCATACGGAGTATTCGCTTCTTGATGGGGCAATAAGACTGAACTCCCTGCTTAAAAGATGCCACGAATATGGTATGGACGCTGTTTCCATAACGGATCATGGAACCATGTTCGGTGTTGCTGCATTTTATGAAAAAGCCAGGAAAGAATCTATTAAACCCATCATTGGGTGTGAAGTCTATGTTGCTCCCAGATCTTTGAATGATCGGACCCAGATGGATCATAAGGGATTGAGACATTTGGTTCTTCTGGCAAAAGATCGTGAAGGATATGCCAACCT
>JAHJDU010000374.1 GCA_018812385.1 Pseudomonadota bacterium | reverse complement strand
TGACCGGATATTTTACCGGATATATGGGGCTGGTCAGCATTGTGGCCCTGTTCCTGGCCGGCATTGCCACAGCCTATCTGTTCCGGGGGTATCTGAACCTGAAACAACAGGAGATGGCGATTTTAATGAGTATCGGAGCCAGGCCAATGGAAATTTACCTTTATATCAGCTTTCAACTCCTCATACTCGGCACCCTGGCCTCATGTCTCTCGGTTGTTATTTCCCTGTTCCTGGTTCCGGCATTTCCCATCATCTTCCAGGGATTAATCCCCACCGATATCCGGCTTACCACAGATCCGGTCACTATTGCTCTGGCAGTGGGCATGGGCATGGGCGGCAGCCTGATATTTTGTTGGCCTGTTTTTGTCCGTATCTTTGGGATAAAACCCCTGATGCTGCTCCGGGGAACCCAAATCATAGAGAAGAGAAATGGAAAGCGATTTCTGGGGCAGGCGGCAAGTTTTTTGCCAGGGCTTGCAGCTTTTTTTGGGGTCTCGGTTGTGGTGGCCGATTCTATCAGGAACGGGAGCATCTTTGTGGCCGGGTTTATCCTGGCCCTGGCTTTTTTGTCGGGTATGGGCTGGCTTATTTTTTCAGGTTGCAGAAGACTTTCTCATACCAGTCACCTGGTGGGAAGAATTGCCTTCCGGAACCTGTTTCGGAACAAATGGTCTTCTTTGTCCTGTTTTGTCACCATTGCCATGGGTGCATTCCTGATTTCCATCATTCCCCAGGTACAGAAGGGATTGCAAAACGAAATCATGCGGCCGGAAGGTTTGAAAATTCCGGTTTTTTTCCTGGTGGATATTCAGGATGAACAAAAGATGCCGTTCATTGAATTTATCAAGCATCAGGATGCCGATCTTGCCAATATCTCCCCCATGGTCAGGGGACGGATTCTAACCGTGAACCAGCAGCCCTTTTATAGTGAAAATAAAGAGCTGGGGTCCAAGTCCGGGAACAGAAAGGCCGTTTCCCCACGGCAAGTCCGGGGCCGGCGAATGGAGTTCAATTTTTCTTATCGAGACCATCTGGATGTTTCGGAAAATATTTTTCAGGGAAGACCTCTGTCCATAACCCCCTGGGATTTTGAGGCAACCACGCCCTTTGAGATCTCCGTTGAAAAATCATTTGCAGAACAATATGGTTTAGCGTTGGGAGATCTCATCGAATTTGAGATCCAGGGCATCCCCATGCAGGGACAAGTCAAGAACCTTCGTAAAGTCCGCTGGAACAGTTTTCAGCCCAATTTTTACCTGCTTTTTCAGAACGGCGTTTTGAATGACGCACCCAAAACATTTCTGGCTGCCATTTCCCATGTGGCGCAGGAAAACCGCCAGGAGTTGAAAAATAAAATTGTAACTGCCTTCCCCAATGTCTCGGTCATTGATGTGACCCAGATGGCCGGAACCTTGCTGTCCATAACCGACAGGCTCTCCCTGTCCATTCGGTTTATGGCCTGGCTGGCCATTGCTGCCGGGCTTGTCTCAATTTTTTCCATTGCCCGTCACGAGGCCTGGAAAAATGAAAATCAGGTCAACCTTTTAAAGGTTCTGGGTGCAGATTTTAAATTAATCCAGGCCATTACCTTGCTGGAGTTTGGATTTATCGGGTTTACCTCGGCCCTGTTTGCCATCCTCTTGAGTTTTGGATTTTCACGAACGATTTCCTGGTATTTTTTTGACAGCCTCTGGCAGTTTGACCTGAAGATTTCCCTTGGGATTCTTTTTTTGACCCCTTGTATCTGTATGGGAACAGCCCTTACAGCATCCCGGAAAATCATGAAAACAAAGCCGGTCAAGCTTCTGGCAACTGCCTGAAAAAAATTCTGATTGTTTTTTTATTCCGGCAGTTTGCCCTTCAATAAATCCCCTAATCCGGCAAAGGGATTAACGCCACCACCATTTTCTGAGGAATTGGCAGGCGCCTCTATGTCATAGGCATCGGCAACCTGGTCCCGGGAGTGTTCATTGTCATGACAGTAAAGGCACAAAAGCTCCCAGTTGCTGCCGTCCGGAGGATTATTGTCATGATTGTGGTCTTTATGGTGTACTGTTAGCTCGCGCAGACGTTTGCCTTCGAAATCGCGACCACAATGGCCGCAGATCCAGGGGAAAAGTTTGAGAGCTCTTTCCCGATAAGTATTTTCACGATCTTTCTTAAAGCGGAGCGCCTCTGCAACAGTCAGGTTGGCTTTGTTGTTGTCCTTAGAAGTCATATGAGCCTTTTTTTTAAATTTTAATTAATGCTTGCGTTTTACATATTATGGTTGTTATTTTGTTGATCAAAATTTTCTTTTTAAAAAGCACCCTTGTTTTGTGTCCTTTTTTCAGGGAAAAACGAAGGCCACCTGACAGCATAGGAGACACAAATGGAAAAAAAAGTCAATATTTCTGAGAATTGGGTTAATAGTTTGATTCAGGATTTTATCGCAGGCTCACCCCTCAATACCCTGCAAAATGAAAATAATGATCCAGCCTGGGACCTGGCGCTGGTGGGGTTTTCCTCTGGTGCAGATCAGATATGGCAGCAGTACAAAGAGTATGTTGGCGCTTTCCATTGGACTCCCTGGGAGGTATTCAATCAGCATAGTTCTGAAAAAATTGTCACAGCGGACCAGTTGACGGTAATCTCATGGATTTTACCTCAACGAAAACAGGTCCGGGAAACCAACCGCCGGGCCAAAAAGTATCCCTCTGAAGAATGGGCTCGAATCAGGGTCTATGGTGAGGAGTTCAACGTGGCATTGCGTAACCATGTGGTCAGAAGTCTGGAGGCCACGGGTCATGCAGCCGTTGCCCCCATGCTCGTCCCTAACTGGACTATTGTAAAATCGGAACGGTTTTCTTATGCATCTTCCTGGTCTGAACGCCATGCAGCCCATGCAGCCGGTCTGGGTACTTTTGGTCTGTGTGACGGTCTTATCACTGCAAAAGGCAAGGCAATGCGGGCAGGATCGGTTGTGGCAAAAATATCCATCAAGCCAACCCCAAGACCCTATGAAAATCATCGGGCCTATTGCCTCTATTATGCTGACGGGACTTGTGGCAAATGTATAGACCGCTGCCCGGCCCGCGCAATTACCCAGGCTGGACATGACAAGGAAAAGTGCAGGGAACATCTGGCCCGTTCCAGAGAATATGTAAAGAAAACCTACAAGTTTGAGGGGTATGGGTGTGGTCTTTGTCAGGTAGGCGTTCCCTGCGAGGACGGCATACCGGTAAAGGCTGCCCGGGAAGCATTGGAGCGTGGGGAATTGCCTTTGCCACCGCCACCTTTAGCTTGACTTGATATTTATATCCTGTTTTTTCCGGCTCACATTCATTACAGCCATCCGACAATTTTTTTCGGTCAAGTCTATATTGAATGTAAATTCCATCGTTTGACCGATGTGATGTTGTTATTCATCCGCATCCATATCGTTTTCACTCTGATCTTAACCTTTATCGATACGCACAGGATGGTAATGCACATAAACTTTGCGAAGCATCTCGAGACCTGAGATGAGCTTATTCTCCACTGTGTCGGCAATCTTGTCACCATCCGTTACACTCAAATCACCATCGATGCCAATGGTAAGATTCACCACCAGGTAGGGGCCGAATCTGTGTGCATGGATGTCTTCGATTGATTTAATTTCCTCTTCATCATCGAGAAGTTCATGTATCCGGCCGGCAATTTCTTTGCTGGGAACATTGTCCATGAGGTCTGAAGATGCTTCACGAAGAATATCCAGGCCAGTTTTTGCCACGATTAAAGCCACAACAGAACCTGCCACCGGATCACCCCAGGCTATTCCCAACATGTTGAGAAGAATACCGATTGCGGCGCCCATGGAAGCAAAAATGTCATTTCGGTGATCCCTGGCCAGCGCTTTGATTGCCAGGTTCTCGGTTTTTTGACTAATGCGGTTTGCATGCAGCGTGAGAAAAATTTTGGAAATAATCGTAGCCAATGCCACAACCAGTGCAAACATTCGTATCTTAAGCTGTGGCGCTGTTCCCATAAAAAGATCGAATGCTGAATTGACAGAATCCCAGAATATAGCGGCACCAGTGGTAATCACGAAAGCGCCAACGACTAAAGCCGCAATACTCTCGAGTTGATGATGGCCATAAGGGTGTTCAGAATCAGCGGGCTTACCCGACAGCCGAACAAAAATCTTCACCACAACGAAGTAAATAACGTCAGATACTGAGTTGATACCATCTGCAAGCAGTCCCTGGCTATGCCCCAGGATGCCGGCCAAAACTTTCACGAATGCGAGTATGGCATTGAAGAATAAACCGATATTAACAACTAATTCAGCATCTCTCTGTCGGTTCTTGATATTGGTTTTTTTGTCAGCTTTAAATATTTCCATTGTTCCATTTTCATGTAATTATATTTTTTTTAAGAGTGCGATTGCCGCTTCCATAACTGATCCGGCCAGGGAGTCATTCTGTTTTGCCCCCGGGAATATGTAATGTGGATTCCTGTGGGATCAAAATATTTTATCCAGCGAAAATCGCTCCAACGAAGGTCCTGGATTTTGGCTCACCCGGATCATTTTTTCAGCTACCTTTTCGCCTTGAATGGGGCGGAAGCGGCGTAATCCTGGTAAGGCACAAAGCACAGGCAAAATCCAACTCCCAAGTTTCTCCCCTATCCGGAAGTCTTCTCGCTTGCCAAGCAAAAGTGAGGGCTGAAAAATACTGATATGGTCAAAAGACAACTCCTGCACCCTGTCTTCCAATTCACCCTTCATCTGCAAATACGCATTATTGCTGTGACTATTAGCGCCACTGGATGAAACCAAAAGGTAATGGCATACACCATTGTTCAAAGCCAGTTTTGCGGCTGTGTATTGATATTCCAGATCCACCATACGCTGGGCAACTATTGAACCGGCCTGTTTGCGGGTTGTGCCCAAACATGAAAACAATAAATCTCCCTTGAACAATGGGGCATAATCTTCCATGTGATTGAATTGTATAACCTGATTGTGCACTTTTGGGGAGAAATGTTCGGCCGGACCACGGGTAAGGGTAATAACTTTAGATATATGATCTGCATTTGCAAGCTTATCTACCAATGCCTTACCAATCAAGCCTGTGCCTCCGACAACAATGGCTGTTTTGTCCATAAAAAGTCCTTTTTATTTCAATTGATGATACCCATTCGGATTAAATAGATATCATGCCGGTTAGATATTTTACGGCATATCCTCCAATAAGCACCCTTTTTCCCGGATATTCACAAAAAAGATCACCACCCCTTTGAGAGGCCTGGTACGCATGAATCTTTGACTTTTTAAGCCGATTCGCCCAGTAAGGCACTAAAGCACTGTGAATAGATCCGGTTACAGGATCTTCAGGAATTCCATAGCTTGGAGCAAAATACCTGGAAACACAATCTGTCTTTTTCCCGGGTGCAGTAACAACCACTCCGCATGGATGAAGTTGTTCAAGTATATTCAAGTCAGGTTTTATAGTCC